>CAMPIW010000013.1 GCA_946886635.1 uncultured Candidatus Saccharibacteria bacterium
GTTTTATAATATTTATATGATAAAGTTTTTTGCACAAGGTGCACTTCAGTCTGGTGTAGAGGCAGCGCGTGGTACCGGCGTTCCTTCGCAGCTTATTGGTGATGCGGGGATTATTACCACCATTACGAACACTCTTCTGTTTATCGTTGGCGCTTTAGCCGTCATTATGATCATTTTTGGCGGGATTCGCTACGCAACCTCAGCTGGTAACGCATCTTCGGTGACCGCCGCAAAAAACACCATTCTTTACGCTATTGTTGGCTTAATTATCGCTTTCTTGGCGTTCGCGGCAGTAAACTGGGTACTTGGCGCAGTTACACCGGGCGGATCAAGCGGCTTTACGAACGTTTAGAAAATAAAAAGCCCTGGTACACTTTCGCGTATCAGGGCTTTTTGCATGTACAAACTTGGCGGAGAGGGAGAGATTCGAACTCTCGGTGAGTCTCCCCACGACGGTTTTCAAGACCGTTACCATAAACCACTCGGTCACCTCTCCAAGTAAAGTACTTGGTTATTTTAACAGATTGAATCAAATCAGTCGAGAGGTTGATAGGCGAGCGTCGCTACCCAAACAGTCGCGCCGGCTTCTTTTAGTAGCCGGGCGGCTGAAAGAAGAGTAGAACCGGTGGTTACAACGTCATCTACCAGTAGCACGGGCGCATCGGTAGGTATGAATTGAGGACTCAGCGCAAACGCTCGACTCGATTGCTCTTGTCGTTCGCTTTTTCCTACACGGTGTTGGGTATCGCTATTTATTCGTATAAGTACCCGGTTAATTGGCATATTTCGCATACTCGCCAGATGCCGAACCAACAGCTCAATATGGTCATAGCCTCTTTGGCGAATATGTGATCTAACTGTAGGAATGGGAACAATCTGAGTAGTAGCTGGAAGCAAGGGGAGAGTTTCATGAAACAATTCCGCCAAAGGCAACGCTGCGGCCTTCGTATTTTGGAACTTCAATCTGTTAATAGTCTCTTCCAACGCGCCAGTCCGATCTCCCACCACAAAGGCTCGCTGGATAGGTGAATTGTGAATGGCGCAAACACCGCCGTTTTGAGGTTTTCCGCACAATATACAGCCCATAAATGGCTCATGAATGATGTCATATTTACAATCTGGACATAAAATAGCTTCCATTTTAGCACATCCAGAACAGGGGTGTGGAGCTAAAATATTCAACACACGCTCAATCATTGTATTTTTTACGTTTACACCACCCATTTAGTTGATTATACCGCACAACCTCGTTATAATACGAAAGACTATTTGTCAAATGAGCCTAGAGAAAAGTGGAGGATATCATGGCCCGTAAACCAAACGAAGATCTACTCATCGAGGACGAGCTCGCAGCAGCTTTCCTTAGTGATGATGACCTGACACAAACCGACCCGACCGCTCCTACAAGCGATGACAACTGGGACGACAGCCAAGAAGAATTCTTGGGTCAACTTGCCGTTGATGTCTATGAAACAGAAGAGAAGCTTCTTGTTAAAGCCCGCACAGCTGGTGTAAACAAAGAAGACCTTGATGTGAGCATTAGCGACGGCATCCTAACAATCAGCGGCACCCTAAGCAGTGGTGATGACGCTGAAGCAACCAACTGGCACATCCAAGAGTGTTACTGGGGCGAATTCAGTCGAACACTTGCACTTCCTGTAAGTGTAAAAGAAGACGAAGTCGACGCAGTCCTTAAAGATGGCGTGCTTACGATCAGCTTTAGCAAGATCAAGCAAGAACAAGCAAAGCGCATTCAAATTCAATAGTCTCGTATTTGATAAAGCCTAGCGGCAAATACTCCCCCAGAAGGGGAGTATTTATTTTGTAAATGGAGCGGGCTTGAGCACCCTTTCTCCGTTATTGGACACTATCGCGTAACCAAAGAATCCTAAGGCGTAGAGACCCTTAGGGTTCATTGCGTGAAGCTAGTTCCAATAACGGAGAAAGGGTACTCAAGCCACCATGTTCAAATAAAATAACCCCCCTTTAGGGAGGCTATTTTATCAGAAAGGATTCTATTACATTGTTGCGCCACTACCAGGAGTGATTGCAACGAGTACCCAGTTCACAAGTGCAAATGCTAGGAAGGCAATAACAAGCCCGATGATAGCATACATAATTGTGTTCTTTGCGGCAGTTACCGAAGCGGCATTACCAGCAGATGTTGTGTAACGGATACCACCCCAAATCAGCATAATCACACAGATTGCACCGATGATGAAGAGCATAACGTTTACAACAGTAGTGAAGATTGAACCGTCACCACCAAATAGTGTGTCTGGAACACCGTCACCCCTAGCGCTGTTAATACCGTTTTGTACTGCGTTTTGAGCTTCTACTGTTGTTGCCACTGGTACGAGAAGAGCCGTTACCGCAAGTGCAAATGCAGCTACAACAAGGGACAGCTTTTTAATAATTGTTTTCATTGTTCTTAAATTCCTTTCTTATGAAATCTAGGTTAGTTATAGCAGATTTTTAATGGTTTGTTAACCCCTAGTCGTTATCGAGGGCGCATTTTAAAATAGTTGGAAGACCCAGTTCACCAACGCAAAGGCGATAAAAGCAACGACAAGACCCACTACCGAGTACAATAAGGTATTTTTTGCTTTTGCCACTTTCCCGGCGTCACCACCAGAGATAACATAGAAAATACCCGATACGATAATCATAATTACCGCTAACGATCCGACCAAGAAAAGGAGCACGTTAACGACGGTTCCAATTAAGCTTTCGGCGTTCTCATTTTTATTATCACAAATGGTTGAACTTCCGCCATTGCCACATACGTCGGCTAATGGATCGAGTGCGCCAACGGTTGTTGCCGGCACTAGGGCAAAAGCACCCACTATGGCAACAGCAAACGTGGCAATTAATAGTTTAAATCTTTTCATTAGTTGAACCTCCCAATGACAAAGTTTGTAATAGCAAATGCACTTATGACGATAATGAGCCCGACAATCGAGTAAACAAGAAGGTTTTTTGCTTTTGCAACGCGTCCGGCATCACCCGACGATATAACGTACATAACACCGGCAAAAATAATGACGATTACTGCAACCACACCAGCCAAGAAGTAGGCGAGGTTAAGGCCGTTTTGTAATAGCTGATCACCGCTACCAGTTGGAATACCAACCTCACCGGCGTTTATTTTTTGTGCGAATTGGATGAGAAACTGTTTCATATATTCTTTCTTAGGTAATGATACTGAACACTAAGTTATTAAGTGCAACTGCCGCCATGGCAATAACAAGGCCAATAACCGCATTGGTGATGGTTTTGCGTGCTTTTTCTACCTGACCCGGCGACGAACCACCGGTCATGAATAAAAAGCCGCCGTACATTATGAAGAATATAGCGATGTAGGCAACGATAACGATCGCCATTTCAATACCGTTTAATACAATGCGCCAGATAAAGTTTCCGATTCCACCAACGTCATCGGGTGACTTTAGGTCACAAGTTGGGGGGTTGTTATTTGTGAGCCCTCGGTACCACGGCGGAATACCCAGTACGCGACCCTCGCAGTTCGTTACCGCAGCGCTTGCTGTTTGTGGCGTCGCAACCGCCATTACTGGTGAGGCGATAGCAAAAATAAACAAACCGGCGACAAGTAGGTTTTTAAACGTTTTTTTCATACTAATTAAATACTCCTCCTGGAACAAGGAAGTTAAGGAGCGTAAACATTAGCCCGAACGCTATAACGCCAATGACCACGTTCGTAAAGACAACGCGCGCTTTTTTAACCTGCTCAGGGTTACCGCCAGATGAAGTGTAGAGGACGGCACCGTACACAAGGCCAGCAAGCGCTAAAACGCCTACACCGACCGTCATAATATTGACTACCATTATAAGCAGGTGCCAAAGACCAGAATCTGCTACGTCGTCACTCTCTCTACTACCCTCACAGGTGATAATAGACGTTTCAACGCCGCCACACGTATTAGCCAGTGCAGTACCCGTCGGCACAGCCGTAGCCACAATAAGTGGCATTAAAAGCAACCCGGCCAACATAACGTTTCGTATTATTTGTTTTATGTTCATAGTTATATATAGATTACGGGGTTTTTCCATTGATTGCAAGAGGGGCAAGAATGTGGTGAATTAGGCATACACTAGGTATACATATTATAGGCGTAAGCTCTTTACTTTTTCACACTTATGTGGTATATATAGTACAAACAGTTCAGTAATCAATACTAATTAAACTGAATTTTATATAACTAGAAGGAAACATCACCACATGGATCGCCTCGAATCACAAGTGCCAACGAATTCTACAAACGCTGATACTGAAATTAGCGCTGCTCGCCGTATTTTAAACGGAACCGGAAACTTTCTTAAAAATGGAAAGAATAGGCTTTCAAAAGCTGCCGTTGTTGGCGTTGTTGGCCTTGCACTTGTAGGTTGTGGCGCAAACGCTAACGCTGAAGGCCCTGAAGAAACAGCTCCACCTACTAGTACTTCTATTGAGGAAACTCCGACGAGTGAGCCGACTCCAAGTGAAAGTGAAACTCCAACCGAAACCGCACCTGAAGCCGAAGCACCGTTAGGACTAGAGGATGAAACCGAGTATATCCCTCCCGCCCCTGCCGTTACTCCTGAAAATCAAGCGCAGCGTCTAGCCGAACTTCAATTTAGTTCAGAAATGACCCCCCAAGAAATGGGTGAGCACTATACCGAAGTAATTAGTAGCTGGGCAATGGCCGGTGCGAGCCACGATGCATTTCGTGATTGGCTTGACTCAGCAACCAACGAACTTGATATAGCTACGCCAATTGCAGAGGGCAACCGCAACACCTACGCAACAGCGCTGTTCGGGGAAAACCGCGAAAATGTGCCTGATAATATTGGCTTCTTCATCAACAACGCTACGAGAATAAACGAAGCGAATATCATACGATACTTATTAAGCACTGGTGACGAAGAGTATCCAAACCCCAATACTGAAAATCGCGAAACTTGGCACGTACAGGCTGTTAACCAGGGCGTAACCGTTGAAGAACAGACAGATACGAGCCTTACTATTATTGTTCGCCAGATGACGGACAACAATGCAAACTTTACGATGTTTGAGGGTAGCGATGCTGATGGTGAAGGCCATGTAGCCGATACTCGCCTTGAGTTTGATATGTCTACTGGCACACCGATTATTACCGGTATGATGATTACGGACGTAGAAACAGATACAGAATAGCGTCTTTGACTTGTAAAACATAACCGTTTAGCCTTTAATTATGGTAAGCGGTTATGTTTATTTTTAACAAAAAATATATACGGTCTCGTCCTCTCCTCACTGGCACAGTACTTGGGGGGGTTCTTTTGGTTTCGACTCTTCTTAGTATTCTGCTTGTAAGCCCTACATTCGCGAGAATGACTACCGATGATAAGCCGAGCGATCGCGCTGCTTCGTACAGCTACTTAAAGGGGTTGGGTAAGTGTGTCAAGGACCACATGCGCTCGAGCATACAAACCGTAGAGGGTGCGGACGGTGCAACAAGCCCGTCACAATACGGAAACGTATGGAACGGTGTTGGTGGTGGGCCCGATGGTTCAACTCATGGTGAATGGTTTGACGATTTAGATGCATGGGTAGTCGTGTATCCAGACGGGCGACAAGACTGCGCCCAAGTTGCAAGTAAGGCTATAGAACTATGGGACTTCACGGGTGGTAAGGAATTCCTACAAAACATGGGGTATGTTTTTGATAGTGAAAGACCAGCATGGGTACGGTCTAATCAAAATGCAGATACACGCCTTCTTGCTTTCAATTCATCTGTAAGAACAAAGGTAGGTGATGTCGACACGTTACTCAATAACGCAGCAAAATATGCACTGTATCTAGGAGCTTTTGCAAGTAGTGATTCAAGCCTGAGTGATTGTGACGCGCGACAACTTGGTGTTTTATCCACCTTAGACACAACACAACAAAACGCTGCAAAAAATAATGAGTCTAGAAATGGACGAACCTACACAGTTATTAAGTTATACGATGCAAGTACGAACGGTTTGGTTGAATATGCCTTTACGTACGTAAAAAGCGGCGAGGGTGGCATAAGTAATACCGCCTCTGTTTGGAATTACCGCGGGTCAAACTATCCTGGTGGGAATGGTGAGATATACACCTGCGAAGACTTGGTAAATAAAATTAAGGCAAACACGACAGCCTTTTGGCAGTGGAACAGAGCTCATCCTGATAATGAGGATTCTAACCCGGGCTTCACGGTCAGGGACGGTACTGTTGACTCTTGTGCTGATCAGGAATCCTGCGACGCGCCCGCAACATCCTGTGCAGTCGAAGGTGTAGGTTGGATAGTTTGTCCTGTTATTAATTTCCTCGCCGGTATAGCGGATGGGGCGTTTGGATTCCTGGCTGATTCGTTCCTTAAAACAGATCCAACGGCCTTTACGGCCGACGATGATAATCCTACATATAAAACCTGGGTGATTATGCGTGATATTGCAAACGTACTATTCGTTATTGCGTTCTTGGTTATTATATTCTCTCAATTAACGGGAATGGGTGTTTCAAATTATGGTGTAAAGAAACTGCTCCCGCGCATTATCATTACCGCTATTCTCGTGAATGTATCTTACATTATTGCGCAGCTTGCGATAGATATATCTAATATACTTGGATACTCGATTAGAGATGTGTTCGACACGGTAGCTAACCAAGTGAGAGGTGATGCATATTCTGATGTACAAGTATCGGCTCTTACGGGAGGCTCTACTTTCTCAGACATTGCAGTTGGAATATTAGCCTTTGGTGGTGCTGCGGTAGCGCTGTATGCATTACTTTCGACGTTTGGCGCAGTTATACTCGCCGCTGTAATCGCATTACTAATGATTCTATTTATACTTATTGCTCGTCAGGTAATTATCGTTCTTCTTGTAGTTCTTGCTCCTATCGCATTTGTTGCGTTACTTCTCCCTAATACAGAAAAGCTCTTTAAATTTTGGCGTAAAACCCTTACAGCAATGCTATTACTCTTCCCAATAATTGCCTTGGTTTTTGGAGCGTCCGCACTCGCTTCTACAGTACTGCAGGGGACTTTCACCGACGCATATAACGGAGATACTGTGAGTAGTAACTGGTTCGGACAAATCATTGCATCGGCAATACTTATACTGCCGTTATTTGTTGTACCTGTGCTATTAAAGAAATCTTTGGACGGCATTCCAGTTCTTGGGCAGCTTGCTGGTAGGATGCAGAGTAAGGCTAATGGTAACTTGAGTAGAAAAATGGGCGAGGGTTACAAAAACAGCGCATGGGGCAGGGGCCGTGCTGTACGTAAACAGGCGCGACAAAACTTTAGGGATAGGAAGTTTGCTAAAAACGTTGTCGATGGCGGTATAAGTGGGAAGATTGCAGGAGTCGCTGCTGGTGGCCTAGGAAAAACCAAACAACAACAGTATGCGCAACAGTCGCTCGATAGGTCGGCAATTTCCGTAGCAGAGAAAGCGCGTAACGAAGATACGAGTACTGCCGCAGCACTTATGCTTGAAAAACATATCAACCCTACAACCCAAATTAAAGAAGTGGCGGCCGAACTTAAGGAGGCGATTTCTAAAGGTGATGTTACTAAAGCACGAGCAGCTCAATCTATTTTGCTCAATAGT
>CAMPIW010000014.1 GCA_946886635.1 uncultured Candidatus Saccharibacteria bacterium
GGTCGCCTTTTTTGCCGCATTACCTGTAAATAAATACTTACTGAAGCGTAATAAGGGTCACGCGTTGACGATGAAACACCTATCGGCGCACGGCCATCATCACCATCACTAGGAGGATATATGTCACACGGATATGTTAATCAAAAACCAGCCTTAGCAAAACGGCTTAACCGCATCGAGGGCCAGGTTCGCGGCGTTGCTAAAATGATCGATCAAGATACGTATTGTATTGATGTACTTACCCAAGTGAGTGCTATTCGCTCCGCACTCGATAAGGTTGCGCTCGAATTATTGCGAGACCACGCCCGCCATTGTCTTACTCAAGACGGTACTTTGCCAAAAGGTAAAGGTAACAAAGCCGATGAACTCGTTGCTGCTATTGGAAGAATGTTATAGGTAGACTTCTCGTTGGTCATACGCGTACGCATGTCGATCAGGGTACGACAGAATCGTGATATCACTCGGTAAATCGAACGCGCTTACCGCTATAGAACCAAGAGTCTTGACTGGGTGTTCCGAGCGAAAAGTTTGGTGTTTCGATTCAGAAAAATCATTAGCGTCGAGAAAATACACATATCCATCTATATCTCCGTAGTCAGGGGCCAAGTCATCGAGAAATTCTTCGTGTAGATAAAACCCCCTCCCCGGGTATTTCTTAGAACTCCAGCCGCCCCACCTATTTGTCCCAATGAGTGCCATAAATATGGCATAGTCAATATCGTTAGATGCAAATACGGCAGGGTTGCCATCAAGTGCGTCACCGTTTTTTGCTTGCCGGGGCTCTAGGATGTTTATGCCTTCAACCCAGGTGCCGTGATAGAGAAAATTTTCTATGTTTTCAGTCATAACTCTTACTTTCCATTGCCCGAATTTCGAGTGTGAGACGCTGCGTATAAATAGTGTACCTCTCGCGCCAAACTGTTGATAAACGATTCTCCACCGAAGTCTTCCCTTACCATATCTGCTAATACTGTCGATCCAAGCGCTTTACGAAGCAACCGTTCGGCCTTTAAAACCTGACCCTCTATCTTGCGTGTTGACCCTTCGAGTGCATCGTCAACATCAAATCCGTCCGGAGCACTTCCTCGTATTTGAAGGTCTTCATATGTAGACTGCAGAATACTCGGTAACCAAAAGTGCGTCATATCTTCATATAATCTCTCGGAAATTAATTCTTCGGCACGGTCAAAGGATATGTCACTTGGAAGTTTCTCTCGACATGTATCAGTGGCGGTAAAAGTTTCATCACTCCAAATTTCTGATGAATCGTGTTCGCGTAAACGATCTATATAGCGTCGTGGTGAGGTGTACAGATGAGCCCCACTAATGAATTGATAGCCGCCAGTACCGTCGTGCAGGAAGGATGTTTCATGTGTTTTTGCATCTTCATTAAACCCGCCATGATGCGCGTAGCTACTAAAGGGTATAACAAGCCCAGCTTCATACGCACTGTTGTTGTGGGCTTGGAAGTAAGTGTTATCAATCCAGGTCGTTACCTTACCGGTGTTTGGGTGGGAGGGTACTACCGCATGGGTTACACGGGTGGCGACTGGTTTTTGGATGGCCTTCGAGGCAACCACCTCGCCAAGTTCCCTTCTTCGCCATTTGTCCTTTCGCTTGTAGTGTTGCTGAATACGAGCTATGTAGTGCGGGCTAATCCTGTGTGCATCAATATCATTATTCACGCCAATGACATCACTTGAAAAGCCGTGCTCGTGGTAGGCGAGTAAAAATGCGGCGTTCCAAAGGTCTCTACGAACCCGCCCAATAGTAGGATTGTCGTAAAACGTTAGGCTACTGCGTACATCAAGGTGAGGAAACAGATCGCTGGCTTTTTCTACCGCAGCTTCGGCCTCTTCAACCTTCTGGGGGTTATCGATATCGTAGGGTGCGTTAAGGTGTAAAAAAACAGTAAAAGGCTCTTCGGTCCTTTGTTCGGCATATTCTGATAGCGCGGGGAGTATATTGTTGCCATCTTGGTGGGCCGCGACAGGTATAAGTACGGCAGTTTTTGCAGCCGGCTTATTTGGGTCAAAAAATGAGTTAGCAATATCGTTTGCTTCCTCTCGGTCTCGTACTGTCATAGAATCGCCAATGTAAACACTTGCCCGCTCGTTATGAGAGGGTGCGTGATAATTGTAGGCATTCGGCAATAAGAACTCAGACATTTAGCATATTATACCATTTTATATAACAATATGCAATTGGATGGGTGGTGTGAATGCGACATGTCTCGCCTCTCGGTGGACTCTGTAGCGCTAAACCACTACAATAACAATATGGAAGATACAATTTTTACGAAGATTATCAAGGGTGAACTCCCTTCTTATAAAGTTTATGAAGATGACAACACGTTTGCTTTTCTTGATATCCACCCTTTGAGTCCAGGTCATGTATTGGTGATACCTAAAAGACAAGTTGAATTTATTTGGGATCTTGAACCTGCTGATTACCAAGCGCTTATGGACAGTGTGCAAAAGGTTGGTAGGCGCCTACGCGACGTGCTTGATACGCCATTTGTCGGCGTTGAAGTGATTGGTGTTGATGTGCCGCATGCGCATGTTCACGTTGTACCCTTCTCGACGACTAAAGAACTTCACCGTGAAAGTCCAGTAGACAACGAGCCAGACCACACTGAACTTGAAGAGATGGCCAAAAAAATCCGTTTTTAATTATGCCTATAAAAATTCTCGCCATTGGTAAAAAACACGAAGCGTGGGTTACTGATGGCATCGAACGCTATCAGAAGCGCTTGCGCTTACCCTTTTCTGTCGAATGGGTCCTTTTGCCACATTCGAGTCTTGAGGGCGACAGAGCGCGCCAGGAAGAGTCTGAACGACTACTTTCTCGCCTATCACCTAATGAATATGTTGTGTTGCTTGATGAACGGGGTTCGATGGTTACTTCGCCCGAGATTTCTTCCCATATTAGCGAAAAGCTCGATTCATCTAAAACGATAGTCTTCGTTATTGGTGGTGCCTATGGTGTAAATGACGATGTGCACGTGCGCGCTAACTATATTTGGTCGCTTTCATCACTAGTATTCCCACACCAACTTGTACGACTTTTTCTTATTGAGCAACTCTATCGGGCTCAACAAATACGCCTTGGGAGTGCGTACCACCACGAGTAAAGCGACCGGGGCTGCTAAATAGCACGGGTGATAGATACTTGACAATTAATCAAGCTTATGCTAGTATTGGTTTTAGATACAACCAAAACAAAAAAAGAGTCATGTTTAAATTTATCAAACCGTTACCAATTATTGTCACCCTTATCACCACAACTGGCATCCTTATGCACGATATGCATATCGATAAGGCAACAACTGTTGCTATTGCCCTTCCGGCGCTGGTTGCATCAACTGGTGCGCTTGAAAAAGTGATTTCTCCTAACTATCATACCCACGTTGAACGTGCCGAGATTCCCCGAAGTAATACTTCTGTTCGTTCGTCACTTCCAAACGTAAGGCCACCCCGTGATGACGACCGCGAATATACCCAAAACGAGAAGCTCTTGTTTATGGGTGGTGGTGATGCGATGCGCATCTGGCCATCAGTCTAACCTAGGCAGTTACACTAAGGTTAGGCAAGAATTTCGAGTTCTTGAAGCAAGCGTTCTACGAGCGCTTGTTTTTCTTGTAGCTGCTTTTGACTCTCCTCAACAAGCGAAGCCGGTGCTTTTGCTACGTAGTTTTCGTTACCAAGACGGCCTTCAAGGGTTCTGATTTCTTGGTGCGTGGTGGCGAGTCGGGTTTCTAGATTTGTTTTGTGCTCTTCGAGCGTCTTTTCAGAGACATTAAGCCATGCGTCGTGACTGCTTAATGCCAGGCGCAGTCCCTTTGGCTGATCGGTAATCGATGCGTCCTTTAGCTTAGCGAGTCGTTTTATGAGCTCTTTGTTGTCTTCTATGAGGATGTCGGTGTAATAGACTAGTTCGTAGCGGTCATTACCCGGCAAAGAGGTAGCAACAAAGCGTGCTTCGGTGATAATTTGCTGAAGCTGACCAAATTGTCCGGCCGAGATTTCGCCAAACGGTAGCATTTCAGGCCATGTTTCACTCATAAGTATGGTGTTGTGCCAAGGAAGGGTTTGCCAGATGGTTTCGGTAACGAATGGTGCAAAAGGATGCGCGAGTTTTAAGACGGTATCAAGTACCCACGCAAGCATGTCGGGGTTATCTTGGTCTTTTGAAGCTTCAATGTACCAATCGGCAACGCTATCCCAGACGGCGTGGTAAAGGGCCTCACCTGCTTCGGCATAGCGATAGTCATCAAGTGTGCGTTCAATGGTTTCTTTAGCCGTTTGTAGTTCGCTTAATATCCAGTGGTCGGCGAGTGATTTTGCAACGGGTTTACTAGGGTGATAGTTTTCACCAAGGGTGTGTTCAACAAAGCGGGCGATATTCCACAATTTGTTACAAAAATTACGGCCAGCGATAACGCGGTCTACACTGAAGGCTTGGTTTTGACCGGGGCTGCGGTTTGCAATAAGGCCTAGGCGCAGGGCGTCTGAGCCATATTCAGACACGAGTTCCATTGGGTTGATAACATTACCCTTGCTTTTGCTCATTTTTTGGCTATTTTCGTCGAGCACCATGCCATGAAGATACACGGTTTTAAACGGAATCTCCCCCGTTGTGTAGATACTGAGCATAATCATGCGCGAAATCCAGCGGTCCAAAAGGTCGGTACCGGTTTCCATGAGGTCGGTTGGGAAGAAGCGCGAAAGGTCGCCATTTTGGAGGACTTCGGTGGTGATGAACGGCCACTGGCCACTGCTAAACCAGGTGTCAAAGGTGTCCTCTTCTCGCTTGTATGTTTTTCCATCAACAAATATTGTTTTTTCGTCAACGTTTTCATTAAAGATCCAGTCGGAGTCATCAGCTTCATTTACAAAGGCAGGAATAGGAATGCCCCAAGGGATTTGGCGCGAAAGGTTCCAGTCGTGGATGTTTTTGAGGTATTGAATAAGAATTTTCTTGCGTCCAGCAGGGAAGAAGGTAATGTCCCCTGCTTCCAAAACTTCAATAGCTTTTTTGGCGAGCGGTTCCATTTTAATAAACCATTGTTCTTTGATAAGAGGTTGGATAGGAAGGCCACTTTTGTAGTCGTAGCCAACGCTGTGCTCGATGGTTTCTTCTTTACGAATAAGTTCTTCAGCCTGAAGAGCGGCTATGGTTCGCTTGCGCGCTTTATCAACGTCAAGTCCGTGGAACTGTTCGGGAACGTTCATCATGGTGCCGTCGAAGTCGATAACTTGTAGGCGAGGGAGCGTGTGGCGCTTCCCTATTTCAAAGTCGTTAGGGTCGTGGGCTGGAGTAATTTTAACTGCGCCAGACCCAAAGTTCGGGTCAACGTATTCGTCGGCAATAATTTCGATTTCCCGGCCAGTGAGCGGAAGCATAACTTTTGTGCCAATGTAGTTTTTGTAGCGTGGGTCATCGGGGTGAACGGCAACAGCCACGTCACCAAATAGTGTTTCTGGACGACTGGTAGCAATGATAATTTCGCCAATTTTGTCGACCATTGGGTAGGCAATGTGCCATAAAGTTCCCTTTTCAGTTTTGTGATCAACTTCAATGTCGGCGTAACTTGTTTGGTATTTTGTACTGTAGTTTACAATGCGCTCACCTCTGTAAATGAGGCCATCATCCCATAATTTTTTGAAAGTTTGGTTAACGGTTTTAATAACTTTTGTGTCGAGGGTAAAAACAAGATTGTCCCATGATGCGCTGACACCAAGTGCGCGAACTTGAAGCTCCATATTGCCACGTTGCTGTTCAACGAAATTCCATACTTGGCTGTATAACTGCTCACGTGAAAAGTCGAAACGGCTCTGGCCTTTTTTTTGAAGTTCTTTTTCGTAGACTACCCATGTTTCGAACCCGGCGTGATCAGCGCCTGGGATGTAAATAGTGTCGTGGCCGGTCATTCGTTTGTGGCGAACGGTAATATCTTTTAGGCCCATATCGAGGGCGTGGCCAAGGTGAAGATTCCCGTTTGCATTTGGTGGTGGCATGACGGTACTAAACGGTTTTCCGGTGCCAGAAGGGTTAAAAGCACCACTCGTTTCCCAAAGGGCGTAAATGTTTGGTTCGTACTGATTTGGCTCGTAAGCTTTAGCTAGGTTCACACGCTATTCCTGTTTAATTTCATGTGAAATTCTTTATTTTTCATTAAAAACACATAATGTGATTTCACGTGAAATGGAGAGAAAATTCACCTTTTTCTAATAGTTAGTATAGCACGAGTGCGAGGGTAGTATAATAGAGGTATGATTGAAATTCAACGGTGTAGTGATAAAGAGCAATGGGACGATTATATTTTAGAACATGGTGGACATCCGCTGCAGTTGTGGTCTTGGGGTCAGGTGAAAGCTGGGCATGGTTGGAAAGCAGAAAGAATTTTTGCTTATGATGACGAAACAATTGTGGGCGCAACCCAAATGTTAGTTCGTCGCCTCCCTCTCCCCTTTCGCGCCTTTGCGTATATACCGCGTGGGCCTCTGTTCGAAAAGTCTATCGAGAGTGAGTTTTTCGATAAGTTGGCGACCCTTGCCAGGCGCGACCATCACGCACTAACCCTTTCAATTGAGCCGGACGCGCTTGAATTTGAAAAGCCAGGTGGCTGGATACGATCTACAAATAAGGTGTTATCTGCTGAAACAATTTTGCTGGATACGTCAAAGCCCGAAAGCGACTTATTGGCAAATATGGCAAAAAAGACGCGCCAATACATTCGTAAATCAGGGGCTGACGTTAAAATTAAGCAGGTGAAACGCCGAGAAGATATTGAGGCTTGTTTGGCGATGTATCGGGCAACCGCAAAGCGGGCCGGCTTTAATCTTCATGACGACCAGTATTACTTTGATGTATTTTTGCAAATGGAAGACTACTCCCCTATTTTTGTGGCATATGAGAATGACGTACCGGTTTCGTTTTTATGGCTCGCAATCAGCGAAACGACTGCTTATGAGCTTTATGGGGGTATGACCGACCGTGGACAAGAGCTGCGAGCGAACTACGCACTAAAGTGGCACGCTATTAAAAAAGTGAAAGAATGGGGTCTTTCAAAGTACGATTTCGGTGGCTTAGTGGCCGGTGGTGTTTCGAACTTTAAACAGGGGTGGTCATCTGAAATCACTACCTTTGCTGGAACGTTCGATAAGCCTCTCTCCCCTCTCTATACGCTTTGGAGTAAGGGATTGCCATTCGCAAAAAAGACACTCCAGACGGTTCGTCGAAAGAAATCTTAATTTAAGCTTAAGAAACGCGTGCCCATGACGTTTTTGTCATGGAAAGACTTGGCTGGATCTCGAGGGTGAGCGGAGAAGTTGGCTCGTGACGGTCGCTGTAAAAACAACCGAGTGCTGCGATCATGGCTGCGTTGTCGGTACAGAGTTCCATTGGTGCGTA
>CAMPIW010000015.1 GCA_946886635.1 uncultured Candidatus Saccharibacteria bacterium
GCTACTATTTATTGCTTTTGGCGTTGCTTCAATTGCTGGTGCGGTATCGGTAACACCAGGTGGGGCTGGGGTGTACGAGGCGGTGATGGTAGCATTTTTGGCAGCTAGTGGCGTGACGCCTGACGTTGCTATTGCCGGTACTTTGCTGGCGCGCGTGACACTTCTAGCGGGTACGATTCTGTTTGGCTATGTTTTTTACCAATTAACGGTGATACGGTATGGAAAACGTCCAACTGACAGTTAGTGATTTTGTTGCGCTCGTTAATCAAACGCTTGAGTATGCCTATCCAAGCGTGACGATTATCGGTGAAGTGGCGGAGTTTCGCGTGAGCCAAGGTAAGTGGGTGAGCTTTAAGTTGAAAGACGACACGGCGGTTGTTGATTGTTTTATGGGCATATACCAACTACGTATCCCTATTGAAGATGGCATGAAAATCATGGTTGTGGCTGCGCCGCGCGTTAATGCCAAATGGGGAAAATTTAGCCTATCGGTGCGAACGATTAAGCCTGTGGGCGAAGGCTCGATTAAAAAGGGATTTGAACTTCTAAAAGCGAAACTTGAAGCCGAAGGATTATTCGCACCCGAACGTAAACGAGTATTACCGCGAGTACCGTCATACGTAGGAGTGATTACGAGCACAGAATCGGCTGCCTATGCTGATTTTTGCAAAATTATTAATGAACGATGGGGCGGTATGTCGGTTGAAGTTGCCCATACACAAGTGCAAGGCGACCCAGCGGCCGATCAGATTATTCGTGCCATAAAATACTTTAATAATCTTGAAGTTTTGCCACAAGTCTTGGTAATTGTACGCGGTGGGGGAAGTAAGGAAGATTTAATTACCTTTAATGATGAGCTACTCGCTCGCGAGATTGCCGGCAGTCGTATTCCAACGTTGGTAGGGGTGGGGCACGAAATTGACCATACTTTGGCCGATATGGTGGCCGATCGCCGCGCCGCGACGCCAACAAATGCTGCTGAGATTTTAGTTCCCGATAGGCGAGAAATTATCCGTAGTACGCATCAACAAGCGACGTCGCTCGGCCATCAATTGGTCCAAGCGATTGACCAGTATTCGGCGCGCACGGAAGAACAGCTTGATTCTGCCTACCGGAGGATACGAGAGAAGCTCGATACAACCTTTGAACAGCTCGGTGCGTTGCGTGTGGCAGTAGCGCAACTTAATCCAGAAAATGTGTTGAAGAGGGGGTATGCGCTTTTGCGGGGTGAACTACAGCCGGGGGCGGAGTTAGAAATTGAGACGTACAGAGAACATATAACAGCGGAGGTTAAAAATGTCAGAAGTAAATAACACAGCTAAAGCAAAAACAGTCCAAGAAAAATTAACAGAACTTTCAGAGTTAGTTGCTTGGTTTCAAAGTCCTGCTTTCAAACTTGAAGATGCGGTGACCAAGTTTAAACAGGCCGAAACCTTAGCTGAACAAATTGAAAAAGATCTCACCAAGCTTAAAAATGATATTAAAGTTGTAAAAAAGAAGTTTGACGGCGAAGCGTAATGCTTTGGCTGTATATCGCTGGGGCAGTTGTCGTATTTATTGGAATGAGCGCTTTTTTTGGTGCACCGTATATTCCCTCGCACCGAAAAGATGTGAAGCGACTGTTTAATGAGCTCGCGTCAATAGGAGAGAGCGACACGGTGCTTGATATTGGTAGTGGCGATGGGTTAGTGCTGCGAGAGGCGAGCCGCCGCGGCGCACGGGCGATTGGGTATGAAATCCATCCACTTTTTGTAGGTATTTCAAAATTATTGTCGCTTGGTGATAATCGGGTAAGTATACAATGGGTAAATGCGTGGACGGAGCCATTTCCTGAGTCTGTCACGCTTATTTATATTTTCTCAGTGGGAAGGGATGGGCGTAGACTTATCTCGAAGATGCAAAAGGAAGCCACCGCGCTTGATCGACCGTTAACGCTTGCTTGCTACGGTAATGCCTTGCCGGGCGTTACGCCAGCTCGGTCGTTTGAAGCCTACCACCTTTACGTGTTCGAACCTTTACACTCAAGGTAAGCGTAAGTATAATGAACCACATATGAACCCTGAAAATCCTTATCAGCCTCCGCAGCAGCCGGCACAGCCTCCGTATCAACCTCCACAGCAGGGTACTCAGCCCTTGCCACAGCAAAATCAGTCATATTACGTACCAGGGACGCCTCCGCCACCGGCACCACAGCCAGGTTTTACACCTTTAACGCCTGCTCAGCTTCCTAAAGTGCGGCGTAAGTCTCCAAAACTTCTACTTATTTTTATGATAGTGTTTATTGTTACGACACTCGCAGGGCTGGGCGTTGCAATTTGGGCGTATACGAACTATATCGATCAAAAAGATAATGTTGATAGCAAAATTACTGCAGCAGTTGCAGAAGCAAAAAAAGAACAGGCCGATAAATTGGCACTCGACTTTGCTAATGCCGAAAAAGAACCAAATCGCTTATTTGTTGGCCCTGATGATTACGGACGTCTTTCGTTTAAGTATCCAAAAACATGGAGTGTGTACGAAGCAAAGGATTCAACCAATGGTGGAAGCTACGAAGCGTATTTGAACCCAGGCGTAGTGCCTCCGGTTTCAACCAAACAACAGTACGCACTGCGCGTTACCATTGAAGATAAAGATTACGATAAAGTTGTTGATACGTATACGCGATTAGTAGAAAAGGGTGATTTGACTTCAAGTTCTGTAAAGGCTGACGAACAAAACGGTACTCGCCTGGACGGGAGCTTTACTGAGGACATTCGTGGTTCAGCGGTTATCTTTAAAATCCGTGATAAAACCGTTACTTTACGAAGCGATGCTGAGACATTTAGGGCTGATTTTGATGCGTTGATTAAGACCATTACGTTCAATAAATAATCATTACGCTTGTCTTTGCCAGCTTGTAATAACCAGTGCTACACTAGAAGCATGAATGGGGAAGGTAGGTACGAGGTGACGCCGCTTGTTGCGGCTGCTCACGAGCTTAAGGCGCCACTTGCGTTAGTGCGTCAACTTGCCCTTCGCCTTGAAGACGAAACGCTTCCCGAACCAGAGCGTCAACGTCTGTTACGCCAGACAATTTTAACGAGTGAGCGTGCCCTAAGATTAACGAGTGACCTTACGCGTTCGGCTCGACTCGAACTAGGCTTATTTGCGCTTGAACCCATTAACCCTGAGCAATTATGTAAAGATATTGTGGCCGAACTTACGCCACTATTCAATGCGTATGGCCGAAGGGTCGAAGTGAAGGCACGAAAACATCCATTGCTGCTTGTGGCTAACCGCGATTTGCTTCGCCGTATATTACTTGGATTTGGTGATAACGCACTTCACTACGGGGTGAAAGGTTCAGCGGTCTCAATGCAAATTCAAGCATTTAACAACGCAGGAACAATTAGAATTGGTGTTCGTGATTACGGCCCAGCACTATCAAGCGATATGTGGCGGAAGCTTCAAAAGAAGTTGAGTACGGCGCCGCAATCAATCCATGCGCGACCAGAAAGTAGTGGGCTAGGATTATATATTGCAAGCCAGTTCGCCGAGGCCATGAATGGTCGCATTGGGGCGGTTCGACATAAAGACGGCGCAACGTTCTACGTAGAGCTACAAGCTTCATCGCAAATGAGCTTATTATGACCAAAAAAACGAAAGTGCTTTTGGTAGAAGACGACGCCTGGCTAACAGAGATGGAATCGCGTGTTTTGGAGGAGGCGGGGTATGAAGTTGTTATTGCACCACATGCTTTATCGGCAATTGATAAGGTTGACGCTGCTTTGCCGGATGTTGTGGTGCTCGACGTACTGCTTGCAGGTTCGACAGCCTTTTCATTATTGAACGAGCTCCAGTCACATGAAGACACGAGCAAGATTCCTATTATTTTGTGTACAAACTTAGCCGAACAATTTGAAGATGGGAAGCTCAAAGAGTACGGTGTTAAGTACGTTGTTAATAAAACTACAATGCATCCGAACGATTTGGTTGTAGCGGTGAAGGCGGTGCTGGTATGAGAACATTTCGCACCAAAGCAATTGTACTAAGACGAACAAATTATGGTGAAGCCGATAGGATAGTACAGTTTTTGACCCCCGATGGACGACGCAGTGTTATGGCCCGCGGGGTACGAAAAGAGAAGAGTAAACTAGCGGGTGGTATTGAACTTTTCGCGATTAGTGACGTGGTGATTGGTGAAGGGAAGGGCGATCTAGGCATCGTCACCTCTGCCAAACTTGAACACTTTTTTAAACACATTCTTGAAGACTACGACCGGCTGCAATTTGGGTATCAAACAATTAAATTAGTCAGTCGGGCAAGCGAAACGGTTGATGAACCCGAGTGGTTTGATTTACTAGCCGAATCGCTGGCTGGTCTTGATGTGCTTACTATTCCGTTGCCACTTATTCAAACTTGGTTTTATGTTCGATACGCATCACTTCTAGGGCATGAATTTAATTTAGAGCTCGACATTGACGGTGCAAAGCTAGAGGCAGACGAAACCTATCGTTACGACAGCGCTGAACAAGGGCTACGGGCTGTAAAAAACGGTGAAATTACTGGTGACCATATTAAACTACTTCGATTAATTGCATCGCGGCCGTTAAAGGTGTTGGTACAGGTTGGTGGTGTTGGCGGACTTTTGGGTACGTGTCTTCATGTTGTGCAAGAGCATGCGGCGATAGATATGCGTTAAGTGGCGCCTTCGTCTGCATATAAGAGGTGGGGTGTGATATAATTACCTCAATTATGAGTACAGAAAAAAATATGGAAAATATCGTTAGTCTCGCGAAGCGCCGCGGATTTATTTACCCTGGTTCAGACGTCTACGGCGGTTTAAGTGGAACCTGGGACTATGGTCCACTTGGTGTGCAATTAAAGAAAAACATTATGAATCTTTGGTGGAAATTATTTGTTGATGAACGCGAAGACATGTACGGTGTTGATGCCGCCATTCTCATGAACCAAAAGGTGTGGCAGGCGAGTGGCCACGTTGATACTTTTAACGATCCGTTGGTTGAAGACCTTGAGACTAAACAACGATTTCGCGCTGACCATCTTTTAAAAGATGCCGGATATGACGTTGAAGGGCTGAAGCTCGAAGATCTCACTAAACTTATTCGTGAAAACAATGTAAAAAGTCCAAATGGGAATGAACTTTCAGACGTACGCACGTTTAACATGATGTTTACCACGACGGTCGGTCCAGTTGCCAACGATGCATCGATAAGCTATCTCCGCCCAGAAACTGCACAGGGTATTTTTACGAATTACAAAAACGTTGTCGACTCATTTTACCCAGATTTACCCTTTGGGTTAGCGCAGCAGGGGAAGGCGTTTCGTAATGAAATTAGCCCGCGTGATTTTATTTTCCGTTCGCGTGAATTTGAGCAAATGGAAATTGAATATTTTGTGAATCCAAATACTTGGGAAGAGTCTTTTGAACACTGGCGTCAACAAGTATGGAAGTGGACACAGGCGCTGGGGCTTCCTGACGAAAACGTTCACGAACTAGAGGTTCCAGAAGAAGACCGCGCTCACTACAGTAAGCGTACTATCGATTTTGAATACGATTTCCCAATCGGGCGCGAAGAATTGCTTGGCCTTGCGTACCGCACCGATTTTGACCTTGGCAATATTCAGCGAGCAAGTGGTAAAAGTATGGACTATATCGTGAAGGGAACGAACGAAAAATTTGTTCCGCACGTTATTGAACCTTCGTTTGGCGTTGAGCGCGCCCTTATGGCAGTGCTAAGCGCTGCATATACTGAAGATGAAGTAAATGGCGACACGCGTATTGTTATGAAATTTCCTGAACACTTGGCGCCAATTAAGTTTGCGGTTTCACCACTGGTTCGCAATAAGCCAGAACTCGTTGCTAAAGCGCGCGAAGTGTACGGTATGTTGAAGAAAAAATATGGCGCTGTCATGTGGGATGACAACGGTAATATTGGTAAGCGCTACCGTCGTCAAGACGAAATTGGTACGCCACACTGCGTGGTAGTTGACTTCGATACACTAGAGACCGATGGACTTGTGTCGGTGCGCGACCGAGACACAACCGAACAGCGCCGTGTTGCACCCGAAGAATTATAAAAGTTGATTTAAGTAGAGTAGAGACATGAAAGCAATTTGGAAAAACGAAGTTATTGCCGAAGCTCCAGTAAGTGACCTGATTCGAATTGAAGGAAACTGGTATTTCCCTCCGAAGTCTATTAATTGGGAATTTTTTGAAGAAAGCACGCATCGTACAACATGCATGTGGAAGGGTGAATCAAGTTACTACGATGTTGTAGTGAATGGCGAACGGAACTTGTTTGGTGCGTGGTATTATCCAGAGCCAAAAGAAGGCGCAATCGAGCGCGTAAAACAAGATTTTTCAAACTACGTAGCATTTTGGAATGGGATAGAGGTAGAAGCGTGATCGTATATTACACTGATGGTTCAGCAAGTCCAAACCCTGGTCCTGGCGGTTTTTCGGTTATTAAAAACGGTGTACCGCATATTCTTGGAAGCGAAGCGGGCGACACGACCAATATTCGTATGGAAGGAAAGGCTATTTTAGCTGCGATTAAAGATTCTGCCGGCGAACACGCTGAAATTTTTACTGATAGTGAATTTTGGATCAATGTAATAACAAAATGGGCACCAGGTTGGGCGGCAAAAGGCTGGAAGAAGAGTGGTGGTCCAATTAAAAACCTCGATATTGTACAAGAGATTTATCCACTATATCAATCATCAAACGCGACGCTCACTTGGGTGCGTGGCCACGAAGGCGATGAAGGCAATGAGATGGCTGATGAATGGGCTAATAAGGCGCGTGAGGGCGTAAGGCTTTAAGGTTACACGTATGAGTTTCTTGTCATATGAATACCGACCCGAGTATGACGAGCGAAAAAATTCCGGTTTGTGTGAGCAAGCTTTCGAAACTCTTGAAACGATAATTCAACAAGGAAGTGAGCAGGGGATTGTTTCACATTCCATGAAGGATGGTGTGGTGCGTCGCCAGCTTGATGTGTATGAGTCTGGCGAGGGTGAATACAGTCGTTTGCATACCGAACTACAACTTGTTATAGAAGACTATCGTTCGGGTCCACTACGTCGCATGGCTCGATTGACGCTTAATGACTTTATT
>CAMPIW010000016.1 GCA_946886635.1 uncultured Candidatus Saccharibacteria bacterium
AGTTCTTTTTTAGCCTTTTCTGCTTCGTCCTTTAGGCGTTGCATAGCTGCGTTGTCACCCTTAAGGTCGACACCGCTTTCTTTTTTAAACTCTTCAATAAAGTAGTTAACAATACGGTTGTCAAAGTCTTCACCACCAAGGTGTGTGTCACCATTAGTACTTTTAACTTCGAAAACACCATCACCAAGTTCAAGAATAGAAACGTCAAATGTACCACCACCAAGGTCGAACACCGCAATCTTTTCGTCTTTCTTACTTTCTAGACCGTAGGCAAGGGCTGCAGCAGTTGGTTCGTTAATAATACGCTTTACTTCAAGGCCGGCAATTTTACCAGCATCTTTAGTTGCCTGTCGTTGCGAGTCATCGAAGTACGCAGGAACTGTAATAACAGCTTCGGTGACTTTCTCGCCCAAAAAGGCCTCTGCATCTGCTTTTAGCTTTGAAAGAATCATTGCAGATATTTCTTCTGGTGTGTAGCTTTTGTCGCCTAGTTTTACAGCGACTCCGTCGCCCTTACTTACAATTTCGTACGGCATGATGTCGTGATCTTTTTGGACTTCTTTATCGCTAAACTTGCGGCCAATAAGGCGCTTTACACCATAGATAGTGTTTTTAGCGTTAGTAACGCGTTGGCGCTGTGCAACTTGACCAACAAGGCGTTCGCCAGATTTATTAATAGCAACGACACTTGGAGTAGTGCGGTTACCTTCTGCGTTTGCAATAACCTCTGGTTTACCGGCTACCATATACGCCACAGCGCTGTTAGTAGTACCGAGGTCAATTCCGATGATTTTACCCATACTTTATTCTCCTATTTGATTGAAAACATAAATGATTTATTATACCCATTTTAGCACTCTCGGTAAGAGATTGCCAAGTACTCTTATTATAAATAAATTAGCACTCTCGTGTCAAGAGTGCTAACCGATTTTCTTTAAGTAAAATAAACGCGGGTTGACTACTGTTTTGTAACTTTTACCATTGCATGGCGAATAGGCGTGCCGTTTAAGGTGTATCCGGCCTGTAATTCCTCGGCAATAACTTCTTTATCGCCCGTCGCGTCTTCGTCGAATTGGATTGCCTCGTGAAGATCTGGGTTAAATTCACTACCGGGTTTGGCGTCAATACGCTTAACGTTCAACCCCTCTAATGATTTTTCAAGATTTTTCATAAGACCACTGACACCTTGCGCCCACGCATTCTCCTGCAGGTCTTCGGGCATATAGGCAATAGCACGCTCAATGTTATCAATAACAGGAAGAAGTTTTACAACTGCGCTCGACTGCCCAGCCGTGCGAGCAGCAGACTTTTCTGCATCAACTCGCTTGCGAAAGTTTTCGAAGTCAGCACGGGTGCGCTGTAAATCGAGTGTTAATTCGCCTAGTTGTTGCTCAAATTCGTTCTGTACTTCTAGATTGTCTTCACTCTTTGCTTTTTTTCCAGTCATCTATAAAATCTCCTCTAACATTGCCCCTGTTTGACGAACAAGGCGCATAACTTTGGCATAACTTTGGCGCGTTGGCCCAAGTACGCCTATATAACTATTGTCGCTATATGGTGAGCGAAACCGGCTAATAATAAGCGTAACGCCGCTGCTTTTACCAATAGGGTTTTCTGCCCCAATATACACATTCAGCGGTTCGTTTGGCTTCGCCTCGCGCAACCATGGCTCTAAATTATCTAAAAGTCGCGCAACTTGCTGAACATGCACACCCTGCATAAACTCTGGTTGTGAAAACAAATTACCGATACCACTTAAATACAATTCGTCACCAATTGTTGCAATACCTAGGTTCTGGGTAAGATCAACGAGGCTATCGACTGCACTGCGGATCGCACGGTCTGCCCTATTACCATGCGTTGATACTCGGGCCTCAATCGCTCTCGCACTACGATCAAGAATAGCCTGCGGTTCTTCAGCTTGCGCCTCATTCAAGCTATTAACGTAAAAACGATAGCCAGCATCGGTAGGGACACGTCCTGCACTCGTATGCGGCTGAACAATCATACCCATTTCTTCTAGCTTCGCCATTTCGCTTCGAATCGTTGCACTTGAGACGCCAAAAAGTTTGGCAAGCATAACGCTCCCAACGGGCGCAGCGATTTCGGCGTGTTGCTCGATAATTGCAGCAAGGATAAGACGCTGTCGTTCTGTCATGCTCTTATTGTACGAAATTTTGGCACTCTGTGTCAATGAGTGCTAAATTGCTCCTTTTTACACACTTCTGTATACTACCTCTATGAATAATGACCAAAAAATAGAAATAATAAAAAAATGGCTCGGTACCGGCTCGATTAATATTTTTGGGCGCCCTTTTGCCGGAAAAGACACACATGGTCGTGAACTGGTTGCTTTATTTAACGGCACACTGCTTGGGGGCGGTGACATTCTTAGAAATTCCGATGTTCCTGAACATATTAAAGAGACGATTCGTGCGGGTAAACTTGCCCCTACCGACGAATACATTAAAATTGTCCTTCCCTATTTATCGCAAGATGAATTTAAAAATACTCCCCTTATTTTAAGTTCGGTTGGTCGTTGGCACGGTGAAGAAGAGGGTGTATTGAGCGCGGCTGAAAAGTCTAATCACCCTGTAAAAGCCGTCTTATACCTCGAGCTGGACGAAGCTGGCGTGCGCGAACGATGGCGCCAAACAAGCGGCTTAGGCGAACGCGGTGAACGCCACGATGACACAGCAGAAGTTCTAGAAATTCGTCTTAAAGAATACCGCGAAAAAACACTACCTGTTATAGAATACTACCGAGAAAAAGACCTTCTTATTGTTATCGATAGCAGCCTGGCAAAACACGTTGTTCTAGACAATATTATCGATGAATTATACAAGTTCGCCACACGCTAAGCGCAAACGTCGACTCGCGAATAATTAATCGCGCTTCAACATCACCATAAACGCTTCAGAAGGAATATCAACTTTACCAAAGCGTTTCATACGTTTTTTACCTTTAGCCTGCTTGGCAAGTACCTTCTTTTTACGCGAAACGTCTCCACCATATAACCCTGTAGTGACATCTTTTCGATACGCGCTTAAATCTTCACGGGCAATAAACTTTCCGCCAATTGCCGCTTGTAATGCAACTTGGAAATTTTGGCGTGGAATAACTTCCTTTAATTTTTTCGTGATTTGGCGACCAAGGCTTTGTGCTTCAGATCGGTGTGCCATAATGCTCAAGGCGTCGACCATTTCTCCGGCAACATAAAAGTCAACGCGAACTAAATCGTCAATACGATATTCATCAAGCTCGTAGTTAAATGACCCGTAGCCGCTTGTGACTGATTTTAATTGATCGTAAAAGTCAGTCAGTAAGTTTGCGAGGGGTGCCTCAAAACTAATAAGTGCGCGTTCGTCAATATAACTTAAATTCGATTGCATACCACGCTTCGAAATAATGAGCTGTAACACTGCACCAATGTACTGCGACGGAACAATAATCTCACCTTTAATCCACGGCTCACTAATAGTATCTACTTTACTTACGTCGGGGAGGTTACTGGCGCTTTTAATATCAATTTCTTCACCCGAACTCAGCACAACTTGATAGTCTGTAGAAGGGTTTGTCACTACAAGATCGAGATTATATTCACGTTCTAAACGTTCGCGAATAATTTCAAGGTGCAATAACCCCAAGAACCCAATACGTACACCAAACCCAAGCACCGGAGAATTCTCTGGTTCATACTGCAAGGCCGAGTCACTCATACTGAGTTTTTCAATCGCATCCTTGAGATCTTGATAATCGTCATTACTTACCGGGAAGAATCCGGCATACACAAATGGCTGCACGAGCTTGTAGCCCGGCAGTGCCGTCAAAGCTTGCGAACGTTTTGTAGTTACCGTGTCGCCAACGCGCGCTTCGCGTGTTGTGCGAAGGTTAGTCACGATATAGCCAATCTCGCCCGCCTTCAATTTGTCGCTTGGTGTCATCCCTGGACTCAGCGAACCAACCTCAAGCGCAATACCCGACGCTCCGGTTGCCATCATTTCAATAGTGTCGCCTTTTCGAATTTCGCCATCGAAGTCACGAATATATAGCACAACGCCGCGATAATCATCGTAATAACTATCGAAAATAAGTGCGCGTGTTGCATCTTCTTGCTTACCTTTTGGTGGTTCAATCTGCTCAACAACTGCATCAAGTACGCTATCGACACCCATGCCAGTTTTTGCACTAATCTTAATAATGTCATCTTCTTCACACCCAAGCAGGTTGATCACCTCGGCACTCACGCGTGGAACGTCTGCCGCTGGAAGATCGATTTTATTCAATACTGGGATAATTTTAAGGTCTGCCGCCATAGCAAGATACACATTCGCTAAAGTTTGCGCCTGAATACCCTGTGATGCATCGACCACTAATATAGCACCCTCACAAGCCTGAAGGCTGCGTGAAACTTCGTAACTAAAGTCCACGTGACCTGGGGTGTCTATAAGATTCAGCTCGTGACCCTTATGGGTCATACGCACTGGAGTGAGCTTAATAGTAATCCCTTTTTCGCGCTCAAGATCCATGCTATCAAGTAGCTGTGACTTCATGTCACGCTTTTGCACAGTACCTGTTACTTCGAGCATACGATCAGCAAGTGTCGATTTACCGTGATCGATATGGGCAATAATACAAAAGTTGCGGATATGGTCTTGGGTCATGAATCAACTTTCGGTTGTTTAAATAATATGTTGCGGATTCTGTGTAAAATTGGTTCGACTTCTTCAAGTTTAAAGATTCGACATATTATTATATACACTAGTGTGCTAATTCCAACGATAAGCGAGAACTTTACGAATGACGAGAAGAAATTATCATCTGCGCCAAGCGGCATCATCGATACTAAGATATAAGTAATGATCGCCACAAAACCTGCCGAACTAAGCATGCGCCAAATAGCGTGGACAAATGGCATGTCAAACAAACCTTCAATGCGACGCGCCATAATAAAGAAGAGTATTGCCACTTCGACAATTGATACAATAACAGCCGCCCAAGCAAGTCCATATACGCCCATATTCAGCCCCATCGAGAACCATATCGCCAAAACTATATTAAGGCTAATTGTGAAGAGTGAAATATACAGCGGCGTTTTTGTATCTTGTTGAGCGTAAAAACTACGAGCCGAAATAAAGTAAACCGACCGGAAAACGATAGATAGCGCAAGAATGGCAAAAATACCAGCAATTTCTGGGCTACCACCCGGCTTAATAAAGTGCACCAAGTATCCACGACAAAAGTAAGCAATCACAGTAACCGGTATGGCCAACCATATAATGACACGAAGCACTGACTGCAATTCTTTCTTAAAAAGGTCGGGGCGTCCTTGCCCTAAGCGTTCTGTCATTTTCGGGAAAGCAGCCGTACTAATCGCCACACCAATCAGGTTAATTGGCACAAACGACAACGCGGTCGCCTGTTGATACCAACGCACACTACCCGATGCCATACGCGAGGCAAGGTTTGTTTCAACGAGTCCATTCACGTAATCGATTCCTTGGTCGAGTGAACGTGGCGGGAGCAAGCGAAGAACTTGGTGAAGACCTTTATTTTTCCAGAAAATTTTAAACCGGTAATCAAAGCCCATACCATAGAGCCCCAAACTACTCACGAGCAACTGGAAGATTGACCCAAGCACCACTCCAAAGGCGACACCCATAATGCCGCCCTCGAATATCTGCCAGCCAAATAGGGAGATACCGTTTGTAAAAACCAACGCACCAATAATGATCCCGAGGTTATAGAGCACTGGCGCTAGAGCAAAAAATGCAAATCGTCCAACGGCTTGTTGCATGCTGGCAAAGACAGTAGCGATAGCAAATAAGAATGGGTTTATCGCAATAACACGCATCATACTCACAGCAAGCGCTTGCCCCGACTCAGGAAGACCCGGCCCTACAACAAAACGTACAAGCGGTTCAGCAAAAATAATAATTAAAATACTGGTAATAAGCGTCACGATTGCAAGCAGGTTAAGCAGGCTCGTTGAAAGCTCCCAAGCAGATTTTTTATTACCCGTCGCAAGTCGCTGATTAAACACCGGAATAAACGTAACGCTGAGCGCACCCGATACAAGAATGAAAAACATAAAGTCGGGAATAGTAAAAGCAACAGTATACGCATCGATACCCATCTTATAGGTGTCGAGGTACATACCGTTGAGTAGGCGATCGCGAAATAGCCCAAGCATACTACCAAGTAGTGAAGCTCCTGCAAGCAAGGTCGCCGCTAACTTGAGCGGCAACCTTTTATTCGCTTTCGAGATTTTTGCGCGAAAATTTATCATGCAAACCTTCGTCCGCATCTAGGTTAGTAGAGCGCGGCCTCCTGAGGAAGTTTTGCGTCCTTAAGGATTTCAACAACTTCTTTTTCTTCGATTGTTTCTTTTTTAACAAGCGCTTCGGCTAGCAAATCAAGACTCTTTCGGTTCGACATAAGAATAGTTTCAGCACGTTGGCTCGCTTCTTTAATAAGCACCGCTACTTCACTGTCGATTATACGTGCTGTGTCGTCACTATATGGGCGCTCGTGCGTCATTTTATCAAACACCATCCCACCATTATCTTCGTGGAACACTTGGTCACGAAGTTTCGTACCCATTCCTTGTTCGATAACCATATCACGAGCAATTTCGGTTGCCTTACGAAGGTCTGAACCGGCACCGGTTGTTACTCGATCTTCACCGTAAACAATTTTCTCAGCAATACGGCCACCAAGCGCTCGAGCAAGAATGTCCTTAAACTCAATGACGCTAGTGTAGTTACGATCTTCTGGAGGTAAGAACCATGTTACACCGCCAGTGCCACCACGTGGAATGATAGTTACCTTATGAACAGGGTCGCTGTCTGGTGCAATATGACCAACCAGTGCGTGACCTGCTTCGTGGTACGCCGTCATGAGCTTTTCGGCTTCATTCATAATCTTTGACTTACGTTCTGGGCCAATAGCAACTTTTTCAAACGCCTCAGTAATGTCTGCGTTAGAAATCTTTTTACTACTTCGACGAGCGGCAACGATAGCGGCTTCGTTGGCAATATTAGCAAGGTCGGCACCCGATGAGCCGGCAGTTTTAGCCGCAAGTGCACCAATGTTCACCG
>CAMPIW010000017.1 GCA_946886635.1 uncultured Candidatus Saccharibacteria bacterium
ACAACGCAGCTATGCAACGCCTAAAGGACGAAGCAGAAAAGGCTAAAAAAGAACTCTCTTCTACTAATGAATACGAAATTAACCTACCATTTATTACTGCCGATGCCGATGGTCCAAAGCACTTTGAGCTTAAGCTCACCCGCGCAAAACTTGAAGAGCTTGTAAAAGACCTCATTAACCGCCTAGCTGAACCAGTCGAAAAAGCACTCAAAGACGCTGGTCTAAAAGCAAACGAAATCAACGAAATTGTTTTGGTTGGTGGTATGACGCGTATGCCAGCAGTTGTTGAAAAGGTGAAGTCAATTTTTGGCAAGGATCCACTTAAGGGCGTAAACCCAGACGAAGTTGTAGCTATTGGTGCTGCAGTTCAAGGTGGTGTGCTTGCCGGAGACGTAAAAGACGTACTTCTGCTCGACGTTACGCCATTAAGCCTTGGTATCGAGACAATGGGTAGCGTTTCAACGAAGCTTATCTAACGAAACACGACTATTCCTACAAGTAAGTCTGAAACATTCTCAACTGCGGCTGATAATCAACCGCAAGTAGAAATTCACGTACTGCAAGGTGAACGTGAAATGGCTGGTGACAACAAGAGCCTTGGCCGATTCGTACTTGATGGTATTGCACCAGCACCTCGTGGTGTTCCGCAAATTGAAGTCACCTTCAACCTCGATGCTAACGGTATTTTGAACGTTACTGCAAAAGATAAAGGAACCGGTAAAGAGCAATCTATTACCATTCAAGACAGTGGAAATCTTTCAAAAGAAGATATTGAAAAGGCTGCCAAAGAAGCTGAAGAACACGCTGAAGAAGACAAGAAAAAGCGTGAAGCAGTCGATACTCGCAACCAACTTGAAAACGCTATTTACCAAGCAGAAAAAATGCCCGACGAATTTAAGGACAAGATTTCTGATGATGACAAGAAGGTAATTACCGACGCTGTTGAAGAAGCGAAAAAGCATAAAGACGCAACCGATAAAGACGAACTCGAAGCTGCATTAAAAGCCTTGAACGACGCAATCATGCCAATTGGCGCGAAAATGTACGAACAAGCTGCTGCTGAAGAAGCTCCAGCCGAAGACGGCGATGCAGACAAAAAGTCTGACGAACCTGTTGAAGGCGAAGTCGTTGACGACGCTGACAAAGAAAAGAAGTAGTTCCTCTTTAGAGGAGTAACGATTTGAACCTCGCCGGGCTTATTGCTCGGCGAGGTTTTAGTATGCGCTTTTGTAGCCTCCTAGGGTTTACTCAGAGGGGAGTTCTAAAAATAAAGCAGCCCATACCATACCTGGGTCGGCTCGATAAAACGGTGCGTAGTACCATGACCCATCGGGGTTGGTAAGCTCTGGATATGTTTGGTGACGTTCAATCAGTGCGCTAAATTGTACGTACTGTTTTTTGTATTCGTCGCGACCGTAGCGGTGCAGCAAGTGAAGATAGTATGTAGCGTGCCACGTCCACAGTGATGATTCGGTGTAATTGGGCATCGAAATAGGCCCCATGCCAAAACGGTACCGAAGCTTCTTTGAGGGTTTTTCGCCGTACTTCATAGGGTAGGGTAGGTTTAATTCTGCTTTGTTGATGTAATCAAACGTTTTACTAGCCATTGCTTCATCGTCAACGACGCGTAAAAAGAACGGCATAAGTGCGCTGTCGGAGCTAAAGTTTGTCGATACGCGATCGGCGCGGAAAAAATCACCCGTCCAGTACTCTTTAATAAGAATGTCGCTATACACTGATGGAGCAAAGGGGAAGTTTTTAAGCTGTAAGACTTCAGCGCATTGGGCGAGACGGCCAACGAGAGCAATCGCATAGGCGCTACGTTCGTAGTACACAGCATCACGCATTTCGGCGTATCGTACGCCCTTTTTTATATCACCGGTCTCGGTAAGATACCGTGCAACGTAGCGCTCAAGCTCTTCACTTAAAAAAGCTTGCTCATCGCTATTTAAATAGTAGTGACTAACAACCAACGAGTGAAGAAGCCACGGCAGGGCGTCGATACTCGGTTTTCCAGGTGCATTAAACACGTTGCCATTTTTATCGATACATAATTTTACTCGGTTACCTCGGCGATAGTGGCGAAGTGCCCAACGAAGCGTATGGTGAACACGCGTTGTGTGGTTTAGCGTAGTGAGCGACTCAGCAACGGTTCCAAAGTCGCGCATCCAAAAGAAGTTATAGTGGCCAAGGCTCGTACGGTAAAAGTCGCCGTACCAAAGCCTATCAACAATCTGTGAGCAAATTTCACGAGCGTCACCCGGGAAGCGTTCGATACTTGAAAAGTATCGGTTAACGATTTGTCGATATTCAGCGCGAAGGATGCCAAATATCGCGCCAATAAATCGAATAAACAGTTTCATTGAGGTAAGTATAGCACGGAGAGTGGGGAGAAAAATATGGTGCTTATGTTTTTGGCTTAAGACTAGTAAGGTGCCAGTGTAAACAGGTAGGGCAATGATACACGCCAATGTCGCTGCTCATATGATCAAACATTCGTGCATCGGCCGCCGCAAGCGCTTCCGCCTCTGTTGCAAAAAATCGCTTACCTTCACAGGTAATATCAAATCGATACATTTTTACATCTGTTTTTCTACTGTTTCGGCGAGCCTTCATGGTACCAGTATACTGGTTTATTATTTCAGGAGGAGTATAATAAGTATTACATAAACTTATACCAAGGAGGTGCACAGTTATGGATCTATGGGGAATAATTAGCTGGATTGTCGTAGGTGGTTTGGCCGGGTGGGTCGCTTCTATGATTACCAAAACAGACGCGAGCCAAGGGATACTAGGCAATATCGTCGCCGGTATTATCGGTGCAATTGTCGGTGGTTTCTTGGTAGGACTACTAGGTGGAGAAGGCTTTACTGGCTTCAACATTTGGAGTTTCGTGGTCGCACTAGTGGGTGCGATTGTTGTACTCTTTATTTGGAAGGCAATTACAGGCCGAAACAGGGCTGTCTAGCTAAATCTTTACTAAAAAATGGTCGCGAAGAGCGGCCATTTTTTTTATTTAGCACTCTAGACATATGAGTGCTAAAACTTTATACTAGATACAGATATGAGCAAGCGAGATTATTACGAAGTATTAGGGGTGTCAAAAAGCGCCTCAGCCGATGAACTTAAAAAGGCGTACCGTCGCCTTGCTGTTGAACACCATCCTGATAAAGAAAGTGGTAATGAAGATAAGTTCAAAGAAATTAGCGAAGCCTACGACGTATTAAAAGATGCGCAAAAACGGCAACGGTATGACCAATTTGGCCATGCTGGTGTTGGTGGCGCATCGGGCGGTGGCGGTGGTGGAAATCCATTTGAAGGCTTTGGCGGATTCAATGGACAAAGCGCAAACTTCGATTTTGGCGGTGGCTTTGGTGATATTTTCGATCAATTCTTTGGCGGCGGTTCATCGCAGCGACGTGGTCCTAAAAAAGGTCGTGACGTTGAGGTTCAGCTGCAGCTTACTTTCGAAGAGGCAATTTTTGGCCTCGAACACGACATGACGCTTGAACTTGAAGATACCTGTGAGCATTGTAAGGGGAGTACCGTTGAGCCCGGCCACAGCATGAAAACTTGTGAAACATGTCACGGCGCGGGTCAGCAAACGCGTGTTATGAATACCATGTTTGGCGCTATTCAACAGACTGTTCCGTGTGAAACATGTCACGGCGCCGGGAAAGTCCCTGAAAAGGTATGTACCGTTTGTCACGGTACCGGTACGAAGCGTAAAAAACAAACCATTAAGGTTAAAATACCTGCTGGTGTTGATGATGGTGCGACGATTCGCCTTAGTAATCACGGTGAAGCAATTGGTGGTGGCGAAAAAGGTGATTTGTACATCCATATCCGTGTGAAGGCTGACAAAAAGTTTACTCGCGAAGGTGATATTATTCTTTCTGAAGAGCACATTTCAATGGCCGATGCCGCGCTGGGTACTGAAATTGAAGTTCTTACTGTTGACGGTAAAATTCGGATGAAAATCCCTGCTGGTACACAAAGTGGAACCGACTTCAAGCTTTCTGGCCACGGTGTTCCACATCTTCGTAATGCCGAAAAGCGCGGTCCGCATATTGTGAGTATTCTGGTAGATACGCCTACGAAGCTGAATCGCAAACAAAAAGAAATTCTTGAACAGCTGCGTAGTAAGTAGCGGCCAACAACGGAGCGGCACATTTAGCGCGAAACTTACCACAAGCATGTTGCAAAATATGTAAAAATATGATACAATAGGTGGATATGAAACGAGTTACAACTATTGGTTCAAAGATACTTGTGAGCTTTCCAGAGGAAGCTATTTTTGACGTACCTGCTAAGGTAGATACCGGAGCTGATAGCTCATCGGTATGGGCTTCTAATATAGAAGAAAAAGATGGAGTGCTTCGGTACGTTCTTTTTGACGAAAAATCTTCGCTTTATACGGGCCGTGTCATTCAAACTACTAAGTTTACTCAATCTCGCATTAAAAACTCATTCGGTACGATCGAACAGCGTTATAAAGTGACACTTCTCATTTCAATCAACGGCATAAAAGTACGTGCAAACGTTACTTTGGCCGATCGAAAGCGTAATACGTACCCACTACTTATCGGACGCCGTACGCTTAAAGGCCGATTTATAGTTGATGTAGCAAAGCAGGAACTTGGCGAGCATCGTCATAAGTTGCTTATTGTGAGCGCTAAACTTACTCCAAGTGTTGCAAAGTTCTCAAAACGCGTTGAGAGCCTAGGCAATAACCTCTCGGTACATCACACCGATTACAGCGACTTCGTTATTCGCTTCAAGGACGGCGTGATGTCGGTCACACTTAAGTCAACTGGTGAAGACCTTGCCATGTTTGATATCGTTCACTTTAAAACGTCTGAAACCCGAGATATCACGGCATCTTTAGCGCATTATTGTATTAACAACGGTACGAAAATTCTTGATCCAACGATTCAACACTTCCCAACGACGAGTAAACTGTACCAGTATACGATTCTTGCCAACAACGGTATTCGTATTCCTGATTCAGTATTCGTGACTGCACGTGCATTGAAAGGCCATTTTGATAGTATTTCTCGTGACCTGGGGGTGCCATTTGTTCTCAAGGGCATTCATGTTAGTAAAGGGGAACACAACTATCTTATTAAGGATGAAAAAAGCTTCACTAAAGCTATGAAATTGGCCGATGAGGAGCAAGTATATCTTATTGCTCAAAAATTTATTCCAAATGATAGTGATTACCGTGTGCTGATTTTTGGTCAGACAATTGAACTTGTTATTGAGCGAATTAAAACTTCTGATACCACACATCTTAATAATACTTCAAAGGGCGGCTCTGCTGCGCTTCACGAAGTAAACCATCTTCCAGCTGATGTTCAATACGATTCGCTTCGAGCTGCGGCACTTCTTGGGCGTGATGTTGCCGGTGTCGATATGATGCAGGGGAGCGAGGATGGTTTATGGTATTGTTTAGAAGTAAACGACGGACCACAAATCGCATCTGGGGCATATGTGGAAGAAAAGGAAAAAGCCTTTGCCCAGTTCATTAACCGAAAGCTAGGAGAGTAATATATGAAAATCGCAATTCTTTCGAATGGAAATGGAAATTACTCTACGAAACGTCTTAAGGAAGAGGCGCTAAATCGTGGTCACGAAGTGACGATTGTGAAATATCGAGACTGCTACGCCTCAATTGAAAAGAATAATCCGACAGTAAGTTATAAGGGTGTCGACCTAGGTACATTTGATGCAATTATCCCACGTATCGCTGCAAATATGACACGCTACGGTACTGCTATCGTGCGTCAGCTTGAAATGCAAGGTGTTTACACGGTATCCGGTTCCCTTGCGATTAATCGTTCTCGTGATAAGCTTCGTAGCCTTCAATTGCTCGCTAAGGCAGGTGTTGGTATTCCAAAAACTGTTGTATCGCGTAACTCTGCTGATATTGACGACCTTCTTGAAAAGCTTGGCGGTATGCCGGTGATTATTAAGCTTGCCCGCGGTACTCATGGTAATGGCGTGGTGCTCGCCGAGACGAAAAAAGCTGCTAAATCGGTACTTCAGGCGTTTTACCTTACAAACGAAGATGGAACGAATATTTTGTTGCAAGAGTTTGTGAAAGAATCTGCTGGTACAGATATTCGTGCTTTCGTTGTTGGTGGCCGTGTTATTGCCAGTATGAAGCGCCAAAGTCTTGATGATGATTTTCGTTCGAACCTACATAAAGGTGGTGAAGGTACGAAAATTAAGCTCACCGAAGAAGAACGCAAAATGGCGGTAAAAGCAGCCAAGGCCATGAGCCTTAACGTTGCTGGTGTCGATATGATGCGTTCGGAGCGTGGACCACTTATTCTTGAAGTAAACGCCAGCCCTGGCTTTGGTATTGAAAAGGTAACGGGACGCGATGTTGCATCTGCAATTATCGAGTACGTTGAGCTTAATGCAAAGCGCCGTAACAAAAAGGACAAAGTTGGCGCTTAACCTCTGGAAAGCGTAAGCAACAATGCTATACTGGGCTTTATGAATAAGCCCAGTTTTATTACCTGGAGACCAGCGACGACGAATATTCTTATTGTCAGTGCGGTCGTACTTCTTATTGGAATCGTCGCGGCCTATATGGTTAACACATTTGTGCCGTCAACGTCGGTACGGATTGGAAGTGGCGTCTATCATTTACAGGTAGCGGATAACCACGTTGAGCTAACACAGGGGCTTTCTGGTGTGACTAACTTACGAGACGACGGAGGGCTTCTGATGAAGTTTGATACCGATGATACTTGGGGTATTTGGATGAAAGACATGGAAGTTCCCCTTGATATCATTTGGCTCGACAAAGATAAAAGGGTCGTTTATACGGTAAAAAATGCCAGTCCCGAATTGTCTACCAGTGTGATATTTGAACCGAAAGTTCCGGCGCGGTACGTTATTGAGT
>CAMPIW010000018.1 GCA_946886635.1 uncultured Candidatus Saccharibacteria bacterium
GCACACTATCGAGGTCCGGTACGCCCGTTCCAATTCGCGAAGTTGCTTTTTCGGATTGTGCCATTTTTATAGGTTTAACAACGAGCTTTTTGCCGCTATTTCCGGCTTTTGCGACGGTCGATTGGGCACTCGAAACAGCCTCTTGTTCTACGAGCGTGTTCCATTCTCCACAGTTATCACAACGACCCGCCCATTTACCGTACGAGGCGCCACACTGCTGACATACAAATTGCGTCTTCAACCTTACCATAACGTATTCTCAGTATAGCACTAGCTACACTGATGGTGCCTGTTCTATTTGCTTAAAGCTATCTACGCTATCATTTAATACCTCGATTTGTTTTGAGATAGCCTGATATTCTTCGTAATATTCATTGTAAGTATTTATCATACCGTTAATGGCGTCTCGCTCAGCATCAAGCGCATTGCTGCGTCGTATTAATTCATTACGCTCGGCATTAAACTGGGCCTGAGATTGGAATGTTCCGTTATTAGCCCTAGCATTAAACGAGTTAATGTCTGCAGAAAGCTGTCTCACATCTGCATCGTATTGACTGCTTCTTGACTGAATTTCTTTTCCTAACACCTGCATTTCTCTATAGAGCACGTCTGATCGTTCATAGAGTTGCTTATACACCGCATTATATTTCTGATGCAACTTTAGCACCGACTCACGATTAAAAAGCTCGCCGTAATACGACTCGAGCGGTTCACCAAGCGATTCAACTTCCGTACCTAAAATTGAGTGAAGCTCATTGACTAACTCGCCCGGTTCGGTACGTTCGTAATAGGCCATCCGTTCCTTGAGTTCATCATCACCCCTTTTTTCGTAAGCAGCTTTTAAATTAACTTCAAGTTCTTTGCGATCTGCTTCACTTGTGCGGGCCCAAACGGCATGAAGCATCTCGTGAACTGCTGTCACTTCTTCCATACCGTCAAGTTGTTCATTGGTAATGTCATAGATGTACACTCGGTCATCTGCCGTATAGCATCCCAAAATAGGACTAGCCGTTTCTTGACGAGGACACTTATTGTTGAAACCATCAGGCGACTCTACCGAAGGGTGGGTGGCATAAAATGTGAACCTCCCTTTTTGCGTAAAATCAACTCGTTCTTCGATTGTTTGAATATTCGCAGTGGGCGTGTACGCCCACACTGCAACCTGATCGAGCGCCGCTTGACGATTTAAAAACAACCAACCGGCCAGTGCTATAAAAATAGCACTTAAAGAAAACGCAATAATTGAACCGATGCGACTAGTTTTCATGTTCGACATGTAGTTTAATTTTTCCTTTTTGAGCCGTTACTTTTAATACCGTTCCCTTTTCGAACTCTCCGCTTAAGATTCCCTCGGCAATTTCGTGCTCAAGTAAGTCTTGCATTGCTCGACGGAGCGGTCGGGCGCCATACTTTTCATCATACCCCTCGGAAATAACCAACCGCTTGGCAGACGGCGCAACCACAAGATGAATACCTTTTCTAAGCAACCTATCTTGTAGCTCATCAAGGAGATTGTCGAAGATCTTCCCTACTTGCTTTCGCGTTAAGGCGCGGAACGTTACAACCGCGTCAAAACGATTAATAAGCTCGGGGCGCATCATCTTTTCAAGTGCTTTTCGTGCTTCAATAGCGTTTTCAGTATGCGCTTCGTTAAGCCGCTTTTCGTCTTCACGTGAAGTTGCATGAAAACCGAGACTCGACTCTTTTATCATCTGTTCGGCGCCGAGGTTACTGGTCAAAATAATGATAGCATTCGAAAAGTTAACCGAGCGGCCTTTTGCATCGCTCATTTTTCCATCTTCGAGTAACTGAAGTAGCAAATTAAATACTTCTTTATTCGCTTTTTCAATTTCATCAAATAGGACCACGCTATATGGTTGACGACGGATTTTATCAGTTAATTGACCACCGTCCTCGTAGCCAACATACCCTGCTGGCGCACCAACCAAACGACTCGCCGTGTGTCGTTCACTAAACTCGCTCATATCAATTTTAATGAGCGCATCTTCGCTTCCAAATACCTCACGAGCTAGAACGCGCGCTAATTCGGTCTTACCCACACCCGTTGGGCCCATAAATACAAACGAACCAATCGGACGTTTTGTACTTGCCACGCCACTACGGCTTCGTCGAATTGCCCGAGAAACCTTCTCAACAGCCTCTTCCTGGCCAATAACATGTTTAGCCAAATGCTTTTCAAGTGTACGAAGCATTTTAGCTTCTGACTTTTGCACCCGCTTTACTGGAATGCCGGTCATTTGAGCTATCGCCTGCGCAATATCATCATCGGTGAGCGAAACTGGCGTCTTTTTCTCATGCTCTTCACGAGAAGACTCAAGTTTTTCATTAAGCTGGCTAATGCGTGTTTTATATAAAGCAGCTCGCTCGTATTCCTCGGCAATAACCGCCTCTTCCATTTTTTCGTTCAAGTTTTTGAGTTGCTTCACATAATCGCGCACCTTGCTTGGTTTGTGCCCGGTTTTTACACGCACCTTTGCGGCGGCTTCGTCAATAACATCAATTGCCTTGTCGGGCATAAACCGTTCGCTAACATACCTATCAGCCATATACACAGCATCTTCTATAACCTCGTCGCTTATAGACACACCGTGATGCTTCTCGTAGTGAGGCTTAAGCCCCTTAAGGATGGCGATGGTGTCTTTAACCTTTGGTTCAGGTACTACAATTGTCTGGAAACGACGCTCAAGCGCAGTATCTTTTTCGATATGTTTTCGGTATTCTTCAAGCGTTGTTGCGCCCACAAGACGTATTTCACCTCTCGCAAGGGCCGGCTTAAGCATATTAGCTGCATCAAGCGCACCTTCGGCCGCCCCTGCACCAACAAGTAAGTGTAGCTCATCGATAAACACGACAATATTTTTTTGCTCTTGCAGCTCAGCGATAACTTTTTTAAGTCGTTCTTCAAATTCGCCGCGATACTTTGTACCTGCAATCATTCCAGCAAGATCAAGCTGAATAATCCGCTTATCGAGTAAGTGCTCAGGAACATCTTCAGTGGCGATACGCTGGGCAAGACCCTCTACAATAGCGGTCTTACCAACACCAGGCTCACCAATGAGTACCGGATTATTTTTTGTACGACGACTCAACACAGTAACAAGGCGGTCTTCTTGTTCTTTTCGACCGATGACAGGATCGAGTTTGCCTGCTTTTGCGCGAGCAGTAAGGTCGATTCCAAATAGACCTAGCATCCCTCTTTCGCGCGGCTGTTTAACCGGACGTAATTCTTCTTCGTTAAGTCCGGCGGAGCTTTCGCTATTGCGGTCAAGATACTCCTCAAGTTCAGTAATAATTTCCGGAACATCAACATTCATATCGCGCAGTAAAACTGTTGCACGCGCATTCTTTTGCGACAAAATACTGTATAAGATATGCTCAGTGCCTAAGAAATCTTGACGAAATTCTTGTGCAACGTCCCAGCTCATTTTTAATGTAAGCTTTGCGGTTTCGCTTAAACTTTTTGTCATAATTCCGGCGGTAAAGTTATTACCTACTGGTACCGCACTTAAAGCTGTTTGCGCCTTATCAAGAGTAACTCCAGCATCTGCTAATATTTTTGCACCAACCGATGCCCCTTGAGCCATCACCCCAAGAAGAAGGTGCTCGGTCCCAACGTATGAACTACCGTACCCCTGCGCAATCAAAGTTGCGTGGTGAAGACTTGTCCGAGCATTGTCGGTCAAGTGAGAGATGAATTCTGCAAAATCATCAGACATATACTTATTATCTATCCTCCAGTGCATGAAGCGCAAGGGTATATTTTTACCCTCACTTGTTCATATATCTAGTATAGCAAAATTAGCACTCCATGCAATAGAGTGCTAATTTTTTAGTAGCGATTTTATTTACTCTTCGCTTGCATCTTCAACAGCGCTGAGAAGGCTGTCTTCAATATTCTTTTTAGGCTTTTCGGCAGCCTTTGTTGCAGGGGTTGCTGTTGCTTGCTCGATATCAAGCTCGTAGCCCGAAAGACGACTCGCAAGACGCACATTTTGTCCACCACGACCAATTGCAATTGACTGCTGGTCTTCGTTAACAAATACCTTTGCGCGCTTGTCTTCCTCGTTAATTTCTACCTTTGTTACTTCTGCAGGGCTCAGCGCATTTTTAATAAACTGTTCTGCGTTTTCATCAAAAGTAATAATGTCGATCTTTTCTTGATCACCGATTTCGTTCATAACCGCCTGCACACGTGTACCGTGTCCACCAACAAACGTACCTACTGGGTCAACGCCGGGAACAGTGCTTGCAACAGCAAGCTTTGTACGACGACCCGCTTCACGGGCGATTGCTTTAATTTCCACAGCGCCAGTTTCAAGCTCTGGAACCTCTTGGCGGAAAAGGTACTCAACGAATTGTTCATTTCCACGGCTAAGGATTAGTTGTGGACCACGATTTTCGCGTTCGATATCTTTTATAAATACCTTTATACGGCTTCCAACGCTATAAAATTCGCCTTGAATTTGCTCACTTTGTGGAATAATTCCGCTGGCTTTGCCAATTTCAACACGAACAACACGCGGTTCAACACGCTGCACGGTGCCAGTTACAACTGTTCCAATGTTATCTTCGTACTCTACCAGAACAACTTCACGTTCAGCTTCACGTAAACGCTGAAGAACAACTTGTTTAGCAGTTTGTGCAGCAACACGGCCAAAGCTTGTTACTTCGTGCTTGTTTTCAATAATATCGCCAAGTTCTGCATCTTTCTTTTCTTTACGTGCATCTTCGAGGCTAATTTCGTGAGCATCGCTTCCCACAACCTCAACCACTTCACGACCAACGTACACGATAGCAGTACCGTTGTTAACGTTGAGCTCAGCGCGAACCTCTTGGTCACGTTCACCGTTGTCGCGGCGCCATGCAGCAGCAATAGCTTGTTCAATGACTGATAATACGACGTCTTCTGGAAGATTCTTCTCATCGGCAATAGTTCGGACAGCAAGGGTAAGTTGTTTTAGATTTAATTCATCCATTTTCTACATCCTTTCATAAAATAGTAGGCGTTTCTAGTAAAAAATCCGACCTGCCGGCCGGAATGTACTATCCGTATTATAACGTGGTGGCATAGTTTTTGCAAGTAGTACTACGGAAGAGGGTGTGCTGGACAGCCACTCAGCACCGATGCCATTGCTTCTTTTTCGGCTTGCGTTACCCACAAATGATATTTAATTTTTACGGCAATTTGTCGAGCCACATATTCACAACGAAAACCTTTATTTTTTGGAAGCCACGTTGCCGCATCGCCATCACTTTTTTGTTGATTAGCAGAACCGTCGACCGCCAGTAATTCAAGTGGGTCGTTTGCCAATTGCTTACGAACCCCGCGTGAAAGTAGTTGAGCACCCTTTTGCCAAGCATCTGACAAAGCAACCACGTGGTCGATTTGCACTTTGCTGGCATCGTCTTTAGAAAAAATAATCTTTTTATCAGTGTACGGATCGTTTAGCACGCCACTCGCGACCGAGCACTCCCCATCAAATACAACATCTGTAAGATCACGATTTAAAATAATATCACGCGTACTGCAGCCCAGTACACTACCCCAGCCGTCACCAAACTGAGAACGATCATAGTTGGTTTTTGGGGCACGACCTTTTACAGCAAGCTCTTCTAATGACTCGAGTGCAGAATTTTTTGATGCAGTGAGGGTATGATCAGAGGGAGAAGTGACCGTTGACGATGGTTGCGTAGGAACACTCTCTTCAATCATCCGCGGCATTGCACCAGCAAGCAGTGCTATTACCACTGTACCAACTATGAATATGCCCACCGCTCTTCGTTTTCGCATACCATCTACTATGACAGCCAATACTTAACTTTGCTACAATATATAGTATGAAATCTGTATCTCGACTTATCGGGCTGTTCGCGCCTGAGCACTATGACCTGTCTATTACCCTTAACCGTTCGGAGCGAACTTTCGACGGAACCGTTTCTATTCGCGGAGCCGTTTCGGCAACTGCAAACGAAATTCGATTGCACGCAAAAGCACTCACTATCAATTCGGTAACATTCGACGGCAAAGAAGCTGCTGCTAAAGCTGACGTACACGACGAGCTTGTTATCACCCATCCAGATATTGCAGAGGGGGCGCACGTAGTCGTCGTCTCGTTCTCGGGTAAAATCACCGACGACATGAATGGTATTTACCCATGCTACTTTGAGGTTGATGGCGAAAAACAAGAACTTCTTGCAACACAGTTTGAAAGTCACTATGCAAGACAAGCCTTTCCGTGTATCGATGAACCTGAAGCAAAAGCTACTTTTGACGTTACGCTTCTTACCGAAGACAACATTACAGTTCTTGGTAATATGCCTGTGAAAACGCAGCGAAACGAAGACGGCAAACTCCTTACTATCTTTGAAACAACCCCTCGTATGAGTAGCTACTTAGTGGCTTGGGTAGCTGGTGACTTGCAGAAGAAAACCGCCACAACAAAAAGTGGCGTTGAAGTTTCAATTTGGTCAACTAAGGCACACGATTCATCAAACCTTGATTTCGCTCTCGATATTGCTACCAGGACTATCGATTTCTTCGATGAGTACTTTGGCGTCCCGTACCCGCTTCCAAAAGCTGACCATGTTGCACTCCCCGATTTCTCTGCTGGTGCTATGGAAAACTGGGGCCTCATCACCTATCGTGAAATTGCCCTTCTCGTAGACCCAAAAACCAGTACGCTCTCGGCAAAACATTCAGTCGCGACCGTTATAACCCACGAACTAAGCCACCAATGGTTTGGTAATTTAGTAACCATGAAC
>CAMPIW010000019.1 GCA_946886635.1 uncultured Candidatus Saccharibacteria bacterium
CTATCTTTGAAACAACCCCTCGTATGAGCAGCTACCTGGTAGCCTGGGTAGCTGGCGACCTACAAAAGAAAACTGCCACAACAAAGAGCGGTGAAGAAGTTTCAATCTGGTCAACTAAGGCGCACAACCCCTCAAATCTCGATTTCGCTCTCGATATTGCTACAAGGACTATCGACTTCTTCGATGAGTACTTTGGCGTTCCATACCCACTTCCAAAAGCCGACCACGTTGCACTCCCTGACTTTTCTGCTGGTGCTATGGAAAACTGGGGGCTCATTACCTACCGAGAAATTGCCCTTCTTGTAGACCCAAAAACAAGTACCCTTTCGGCAAAGCATTCTGTTGCGACCGTTATTACCCACGAATTAAGCCACCAATGGTTTGGTAATTTAGTAACCATGAACTGGTGGAATGACCTTTGGCTCAACGAAAGCTTCGCTAATATGATGGAGTATGTCGCCGTAGACGGGCTCGAACCTTCTTGGAATATCTGGCTTGATCAAGCAACCTCAGAAGTTGTCAGTGCACTCCGTAGGGATAGTCTTGATGGCGTTCAATCTATTCAAATTGATGTCAATCACCCCGATGAGATTAGCACTATTTTCGATCCATCAATTGTCTATGCAAAGGGAGGCCGCCTTCTGCGAATGCTCCAGGCGTACGTTGGCGATGACGCCATGAAACGCGGGCTTAAAATGTATTTTGAAAAACACCAATACACAAATACCCAAGCCGATGACTTATGGGCTGCACTAAGCGAAGCATCTGGAAAAGATATCTCGAGTTTTATGCATTCCTGGATAACACAACCTGGATTCCCCGTTGTTAGCGCATCAAAAAATGAATCTACTATCACTTTGGCACAAAAGCAATTCTTTATCGGCCCACACGAAGACAAAGACCGCACCTGGCCGATTCCGCTCCACGGTGCATCTCAGTCAATTCCCGAATCGCTCCAAGCTAAAGAAGCGTCCTTTACCTACGAAGACACTACGGTGTTTCGACTAAATAGTGGCGGGACCGCCCACTACATCACTCAATATGATGACACGCTTCTTGCCGCCATTGTTCAAGACCTCGATTCTCTTTCATCGGTAGATAAACTTAACTTTTTACACGAACAAGTATTACTAGCAAAAGCCGGTATGCAATCGTACGCTGCAATAATTCCGCTTCTTAGTTACTTTAAAAACGAAACAAATGAATCGGTTTGGAGTATTGTTGCTTTAGCAATTAATGAACTAAAACGCTTTGTTGAACAAGACGAGAAAGCTGAACAGAAATTAAAAAATCTTGTCAGTGAAGTGATTGCCGTGCAATATAAACGCCTGGGTTGGAATGCAGTACCAGATGAAGACGAAAACGACACGAAGCTTCGTAGTGTCGTCATCAGCCTATCTCTCTATGCAGAGCGTCCTGCGTCTATTATTGAAGCTGAGAAGCGCTACCTCAACGAACCAATCGACGCGCTCGATTCCGAACTCCGTACAGCAATTATGGCTAACGCCGTTCGCCGTGAAATTGGCAAAGATACTGTTAATACACTGCTATCTACATATCCAAAAGTAACCAGTAGTGAATTGCGCGACGACATTGCGGCTGCACTTACCTCAACGCGAAACAAAGTAGTCATTGAAAAACTACTAGAGCTTCTAAAAGACACTTCTCTCATTCGTACACAGGATTTCATTCACTGGTACGTATGGTTGTTCCGAAACCGTTACGGACGTGAATTAACATGGCTATGGACACGCGATAACTGGGAGTGGGTTGCAAGAACCTTTAAAGGTGACTCGCATTACGACATGCTCCCCCGCTACGTAGCAGGTTCGCTCATAACTAAAAAACATTTTAAAGAATTTAAGGAATTTTTCGGTCCTCTTGAATCAGAAATTGCACTCTCACGCAACATTACCATTGGCTACACCGAACTTGAAGGTATCGTTACACTGCTCGAAACCGATGGACCAAAGGTTCGTAAGGCTTTACTCGATCTTTAAAAAGGTTGGAGCGTCATTTTTATTTACCGTAACGACGGCGAGCTGTTGATTGAGTGAAGTTGCCTTACGAGAAGCGTACAACTCGGCGGCAAACTTCATCTGCTCGAGTTTTTTTGGAATAATTGATGCAATTGCGCCACCCTGCGACGCGGATGATCGAAATTTTACCTCAATAAAGTAGCGCGTTTTATCTTTTTCGGCAATAATATCGATTTCACAGAATTTTGTCTGCCAGTTCCTGTCTATTATTTGAAAATTTTCTTTTTCAAGCCATACCGTTACGGCATCTTCGGCTTTATTCCCTATTGCTTTGGCCGTCATAGCAGGTGGTAACTTCGTGCGCCGTTCGTTCATTGATCCGTCATTTAGTAATTTTTTAATTGGCGCAAATGATTTACGGTGCAGTGTAGTAATGCCGTGCTTTATTAGCGCCTGTTGATGGTGCGCAGTACCGTACCCAACATGAGAACCGAATCCATACTTTGGATATAAAACGTCCTGTTCTTGCATATACGTATCGCGTGCTACTTTTGCCAATATTGACGCCGCTGAAACCGCTGGTATAAGAAAATCGGCTTTTGCCAATGTTGTAACGTATTGCCCTTTGTTCGTTTCTTTTAAGAAGTTGATGGTGCCGTCGATAATAATTTCGTGATACGGAACAGAAACGGCTTCTACGGCACGGATAGTCGCTAGCTTTAACGCAGCCGACAGCCCAACCGTATCAATTTCATCGGGATGCACCCATCCAAGACCCCACCCAAGAGCTTCTTGGCGTATAAGGGCATCGAGTTCAGTACGTTTTTTAATAGATAGCTTCTTACTGTCGGTAAGACCCTGAATAGCCGTATCGTCTGGCAAAACGACAGCACCCACAACCAATGGGCCCGCCCATGGTCCGCGACCTACTTCATCAATCCCTAAAATCATACTCTTAGTATACTGGGTTATGATTAACAAAAAATAAAATTGCCACATAAAAATACCCCGCATAGTACGGGGTATTTTTAAGGTTGTGAAACAACTATTTAAGCGTCAGCGTGACGTGCTTCAACTTCGGCTTGCTTTGCAGCAAGTTCAGCATCTTCGGCAGCTTTTTCAGTAGCCTTTGCTTCAGCAGCAGCTTTGGTTTCAGCTTTGAGACGTTCAGCCTCTGCCTCTGCGTGAGCATCAACAACACTGTTAACGCCTTCACGGTCGAAGTTAACACCCTTAAGACGTGCGCTTTTACCGCTACGGTTACGTAGGAATGAAAGATAGTTACGGCGAACCTTAGAGCGTCGAGTGATTTCAATCTTTTCTACAAGTGGACTGTGAAGAAGGAAGCTCTTCTCAACACCAATACCGCTGGCAATCTTACGAACAGTAATGCGTGCAGTGTGCGACTTAGCGCGATCAACACGAATAACAACGCCTTCAAAAACTTGAATACGTTCTTTGTTACCTTCTTTAATTTTCTGGTGAACACGTACAGTGTCACCACTTTTTACGTCAACGATTGCAGCCTTACGCTGTTCGTCGTTCACTTTTTGGATTAGTGCAAAACTCATGTGAATTATTCCTTTTGTGTCTTTGGCGACACGACCTATTATGCCTGAGTAGAACTGAGTGCTAGCCACGTAGTTGTATACCCTACGGCTCCAGCCCTCGCAACCTTGGCGGTTACTATATACAATCAGTGGTTAATTATAACAGTTCTTGATCGTTTTGAAAAGCCCTAACGAAATGGAAAGCCCCGCCTGCAAAACTCGGACGGGGTTTCCTTCGAGCTGCAAAGCGGGGTATTGGGTTGTAGGAATTAGCTAGGCAGCTTCGCTACGCCAGCTGGCAAGTTGCGATTGATATCGCGAACCAGGTCAACGGTGACGCCTGGGATGGAAAACAGTCCACCACTTTTGCTAAGGTGGAAGTCATATGCCGCTTGAAGAGACTTGAAGCCGGCCTTTCTCAACACCCGTACGGTCGATAACTTCAGACCGTAGTGATCAACTGGTTTACTCAGAGTGTCCATCTGAAATTCCTAACTGATTGACCCATCCTTTCCGGTTGGAAAAGATGTTTATATTATATCATTTAAATGACATAATTTCAATATCGAGCGGTCGCTGAGTACCATGGCAATAAACCTAGAATACACGCTAGATAACGCGATTTATCTCTTCAATAGTTGTTTCACCGCGTAAAGCAGCAAGAACACCATTCTCAAGAAGTGTAACCATTCCGGCTTTTCGTGCTGTCTCAGCAATAACGCCCGAGTGCACATCGGTAGCCTCACCTCGAAGGAATTTTTGAATCTCATCGCTCACTACCATTTGTTCCATAATCACCATGCGACCCGTATATCCAAACGGAGAATTTTCTGTCACGACGGGTTTGAAAAGTTGGATATTTTCAAGGTCGGGTTTCTCAACATGGTTAGGTAAATCTTTTAGAGCTTCGCGAATCCATTGCTTTGTTGGTTCATCTGGATCGTAAGCTTCTTTTGTCGTGTCATCAAGACGCCTCACTAGGCGCTGAGCGATAACAAGACGAATCGCAGTACTAAAGATTGGATTGACCCCAATGAGGTCTATCATACGGCTAAACGCAGCAGCAGTATCAGTTGCATGAAAAGTAGAGAGTACTAAATGACCTGTAATAGATGCTTGAATTGCAGTCTTAGCAGTGTCAGCATCACGAATTTCGCCGACCATCACAACATCGGGGTCGAGACGCAAAATTGATCGAAGGTGATCCGCAAAACTTTGCCCACCAGTGGTATCTACCGGAACTTGTGAGATGCCGGGGACGCTAAACTCTATAGGGTCTTCAAGAGTAATTATTTTACGATCAAGCGTGTTTAGGGCGTTAATCATGCTGTAGAGTGTCGTAGACTTACCAGAGCCGGTTGGTCCTACCATCAACACCATACCACGAGGATGGCTGACGACTTCATCAATTTCCTTGCGTTCGTTCTCACCGATTGATAGACGATCAAGATTAAGCATTGACTCGTCGTAATTAAACAAACGAATAACCGCATCTTGACCATACATCGTTGGAACCATTTCAATACGCATATTAAGCATATGGCGTTGTTCGTCGACTCCAATTTCTTGTTGCATATGCCCAGATTGTGGTTCGTTCGAAGCGGTCGAGAGATTAGCGCGAGAAGCAAGCGCTCCCAAAATAACTCTGTACCTATCTTGATCGAGCGTTGCTACTGAGTGTAGCGCCCCGTCCACGCGAAAACGAATGCGGATATTGCTCCGCTGATTTTCAATATGAATGTCGCTTGCGCCAAGTTTGTCTGCTTGCGTAATAATAAAGTCAAATAGCTCATCGCTCCCTACGCTATTTAATGTTTGACTTACCTGATTAATTGTTTCGCTGTCACCTTCGTTAGCAATACGAATGTCGTCATAGGTGACGCGAACCGGTGGGTCATACCGATCCATCATTTTTTTAAAGCCAGCTTGGCTAATAAGGTAAAACGTTATGTTTTGGGCTTGTGCGGCATACTTATCGGCAAGCTCTCTTAAAAGAGACTGCGGAGTTTGTGTTGTAATACCAAACTGCCATGATTCAGAATCGTTTCCGGCAACAAGCGGTACGATGCGGTTTTTGTGCATCACACCAATATCGAGCACGCCTTCAATAAGATTCAGTTCGGTTTCGACTGGACGGAGATCGAGGTAGGGCAATCCAAGAATGGCCGCACGACGCTGCGTGCTTTGCTCATCTGACTCCCGAGCCTGCTGTTGAATCCTATCCTCACCCATTTGTTCTATCCTAGCAGAAACCATGAGCATTTTACAGTGATATACTAAGGTTTATGCCAGAAATTATCATTATTGCGCATAATATTCGCTCTACACACAATGTTGGGGCAATTTTTCGTACGGCCGAGGGGTTTGGAGTCCATAAAATCATCCTTAGTGGCTATACCCCGTACCCGCAAACCAGCAACGATACACGACTTCCCCATATTAGCCTGAAGCTGTCATCCCAAATACACAAAACTGCACTTGGCGCCGAGAACATTGTGCCTTTTGAGTACAGCGAAACACCTGATATTTCAGCTCTTAAAGACGCCGGCTACCGGATAGCTGGTCTCGAACAGGCTGATCGCAGCACGCCGCTCAATACATACGTTTCGCCCGATAAAATTGTCCTTATACTTGGCGAGGAGGTCAACGGCATTCCAGGTGAGTTACTTGCACAGTGTGAAGATATTCTTGAAATTCCTATGGTTGGCAAAAAAGAATCTTTTAACGTGTCGGTCGCAACCGGCATCGCACTATATCAACTAAGCTTATTTTAGTACAACGGCGTCTTCACCTAAGATTTTAACCAGGCGTCCAATAAGTTCGTCGCTTCCATCAACACGAAACGGCATCTTAATTGCCGATTGTTTATCGGGGCCAAGCACCAACACAATAT
>CAMPIW010000020.1 GCA_946886635.1 uncultured Candidatus Saccharibacteria bacterium
AAAATCCACTTGGGTCTGTTGCATTCAACGGATTATTCAGCAGATAACTATATCTATTGAAGCTTTGCGTATTAGTAGCAGCTTGGATAAAGGGATCAGCCTGCAGGAAGCGGCCAAGCTTGGCATCATATATTCTCCCATTCATATGGATGATATCCATCTCATCCACCATCTCATGACCAGTGTATCCACGCTTGGTCACCTCGTGACTAAAGCCGGTTAACTTCAGCTTTGATATATCATAAGCAATGTTCCATGCTTCGGCACTACGACGTGCACCCCAGGCATCAAAACTCATGGAATGGGTAAGACCACCTATCGTATTGGTAATAATATCCACTGACCCAAGATGATCTTTGTAGATAAAAAGTTTACTAGTAGCAAGGAGGTTGTTGCCGGTGTCGGTTTTGTAGGTAAAAAGTGCGCCAGCCACACTACGCTTCCACTCGACCGATCCTGTATGCTCCGTTTCAATTCGCTCAACCGAACCTAGATAACGAGTGATAGTCCTTACACTATTTTTTGTATTAATGCGCTGCCAACGGCTTCTATCCGGGCCGTAATAAAAGGCTGTTTGCAAGCCACCTTTAGTGATTAATGCCACTTGATCATAAGTGGTGTATTCGAAACTGCGATTGACTGCTCCATTATTTTTGTCACTTATCATATTGCCGTTATTATCGTACTGGTAAGTCTTATTACCAGTCGTTGTAGCGGTAACAGCGTGCGGGCCAGCCTGGCTGCCGTAGGTATAAGAGCCGACGCCTGTTTTAGAGGTGATATTGCCATGACCATTGTAGGTGATGATTGATTGAGTACCACTGACGGTGCAGCTTCCTGTCAATGACCCCAAATAAGTCCTGGTCAAACGATTTAATTTATCGTAACAGAAGCGTTCTTGAAGACTATTGTTTCCACCTCCGATTCTGGCACTTTGATTATAGCGATAGGTGAGATTACCCACTGTATCCCAACCGTAACCATTATGCTGGATCAATTTTACTGGCGATAAGACACCTGCATGCTGATAGGTCAGAAGACCAGTAACTTCATCATAGGTATTGGTTGTGGTTGCACCATTTCCACGCAAAATACTCGTCACCTGGCCTCGTGCATTCGTAGCCAGCGTTTTTTCCAGTCGCTGACCACTGCCGAGATCAATTACTTCTTGCTCGTAGCCATTCAGGTTGTAGCGAATTTCTACACCACTGGTTTGTGGGGTGCCGTTACTTTTAATTAGCTGATGAAGGACATCATATTGATGGCTGGGACGGCTGTACTTGTCATAGGTAACACTAGTTGTATAAGCCGTCGCGTCACCGGGATGATATACCTGCGTGGTTGTGGGTCGCCCGAAATCATCGTAGTTATAAACTGTGCGATGGCAGTTCAACGCCCCTCCTGAGCAGAGACTGCTAGTACCGTTGGTGTTCATGACAACAGCTGTAGCCTGACCTTTAGCGCCGGTTTTGGCTGTACCATCTTCAGCAGTATCGTAAAACCATTCGGTGTAACCTTCTATAGAGTTATTCGTCTTGTAATCTGTACGGGTTTTCATACGTCCCAGAAGGTCGTAAGTCATGGTGGTTTTTTGGCCTTTTGTATCAATCTGACTGGTCAATTCACCAAATCCGTTATAACTGTAATACCACCAACCATCCAGCCTCGTACCATTTAAAGAGGCGGCAACTTCATCGCACGTTTTAGTGGCATTAGTGCCGCCTTTATAGCTTGTACCAATGTTAAAACCACCCTTATCCGGATCGTGCATTGCTACTTTGCGCCCGAATTTGTCGTAGCACATTCTAACTGTTACTGAAGTACCATCAGCCGTCGTTGTGGCGGTTAATAACTCACCATAAACGTCGTAGGTGTAATTGACACTACCTTCGAGATCGTCCTCAACTTTAATTAGTTGGCCCAAGCCATCACGGGTTTGAATGCGTTTTTGCTGAAGACTATTAGTAATGGTTGTAACGTTATTCTTATACGAGCTTGAAATTATGGAGTTATCAGGTGCTGTCACGCTAATGACACGCCCGAGGATATCGTAGTGATTATGAGTCCACCCACTAATGGATTCACCATCATAATACGGGTTGCTTTGTCGGCTCACCCGGCTCAAACTATCGTACTCCGTGTCAACATGAACCTGGCGACCGTCAAAGCTTGTTGTTGTCGTTCGTATATTTCTGCCCAATACATCAAAATATTCGATAGTCTCTCCGCCGCCCGAACTGCGTTTCAGTGAGCGATAGATTGCTCCTGTGGGACAGCTGACACCATTTGCAACACTACAATAGGCCATATCTGTCCGCTGCCAAGCGCCGGTAGCATCCTTAGTCATATATTCCCGACCAAGACTGTCGTAAAAACTCGTACTACTTTGCAAATGCAAATTTTCAGCATTAACAGCTAAACCGAACACGTTACGGGTTGTAATTTTTGTTTGGTGACCCAGCGCATTTCTTTCAAGATATAGATAACGGCCTTCCGTAAAGTACCGTTCTGCTTCACGCTCCTCATCAACACCGTTGTGATTTTTAGCCTTAGTTACTATACGAATTTTATTGCCAAAGCTATCGTAGTGATATGTTGTCTCGGCGCCATCGTCAATTTTTTCCGATTGCAATAAAAAATTGTTCGTCCCGCCTTTTGGATAATAGGTAAATGTCGCAACCCGAGTAGTTGCTGATTCGGAATCCCTGCCAGTGGTTACAGAAGAAGAAGTTAAACGGCCTGCGGCCTTGTAATTGTCATCACTCCCATACTCATTGACAGTTTCCTGAACCAGTTCGGTAAGTGTGCCATCCGGCTTTTTTCCTTCAGTGGTAACTGTGACTCTCGTACTATTGCCATAGCTGTCATAATCTGTCGCAGTCGTTACGGTTTGCAATAGATTTTGGGTGGAGCTATTTAAATCATAGACTTTCTCAACAGTGCCAACCAAGTTGACTTGAAAGTAATTAAGATTGCTTTCAACTAAATTCCACGTATTGACCGAATGCTGTAGAACCTTGGCCGCGTCTGAGTTACTTGAATAAACCGTGGTGGACAAGGGTTTACCCGAAAAAGGGAAATCCTGACGATAGGTAGTTACTGTGGATATACCGGTTTGTTCATCAACCGTTTTGAGTCGGGCGAAACCAAGAAACCCCCTCCCTGATGCTTGCATTTTCGCTTCACCGTAGTAATAGCTTACTTTACTTAGGGCGTTATAATTTACATTTCCGGGAGAGGCTGCTGCGGGCGCACTGGACTCTACCGATGTGACGACCTGAACAGCGCCGTGTATTTCAAGAACTGGCTTACCCTTTGTGGCGTTATTTGCTATTAAGGTATTGGAATCTTCCGGTAAGTCCCATCCTCCATTTAAACGTTCATAAAATTTCCCTGCATCTGCAAAGTGGTATGTCGTCTCAGCCCTGCAATAGACGATATATCCCTCTGGATTTCTATAGCATTCTTCAGGCGTTGTTTGCGTCGTTATATCAAGCTGAACATCGGTGGTAGAGTAATGACCACTATTCGCCAAAGTACCATAGTTAATTTTTGTGATATTTCCTATCCCGTTATCAATTTGATAAATAGCATGATGTTGCTGATTAACGGGCACAGCATTTGATGGATTAGGCTCTCCGCCCATACATTGGTTGCCCCAAGGCCCACTCTGATATGTACAGGGAATGGGAGAGCCTGCAATTGACAAGATGCCTTTTTTTGCACTGATCCTGGTGTTCATTACCTCCACATGATCGAAAATTCCATCACCAGTGATATCAGCTAAATAATGGGAACGAGTATCTGACGTTCCAAGTGCGCTATCAATATCTAAATTGGACGACTCACCCCACAACCGAACATATAAGCGTCCACCGTGAGCCCAACTAAGATCGATCGTTCCATCACCGTTATAATCTATAAATTGCGGTACAACTGTTTTTTCAGGAAGAGTGAACCATGAAATTGTTGCTGTAAGACCAGAGCCAGTATTTATACGATACGATAAATCGCCGTTAAGATTGTTTTTCGTGGCAATATCGGTTAACCCGTCTCCGTTGATATCTATCGCATAATATGTGCTTCTGCTTGCAAACTCGGATATACCGGAAAATAAAGGCGCATATTTAGCTAACTTATTATTCTGGAATGTCATTGCTCTCACGTAAGACATTCTAAGCTGTTGTTTGCCCCCACTCGTATCGCATGTACTGACCGTATTAAAGGTTACAATAAAATCAACAACACCATCTCCGTTAAAATCGGCCATTTTTTCTGGCGACACTTTAGCTCCCGCACTCGATTGGTTGCTACAATTATAATAGCCAAGCACCTCAGGGGCCCCCTGAAGCTCAGGTAACGGACCTAAAAAGGAGAAAGAAGTAGAGGAAGAAAATGAATAAGCTTTGTTAGAGCTATCAGGCTCTGAATTGCGATTTAGCAACCGATAATTACTTGGAGTAATAGCATCTGCCAAGCCATCACTATTAATATCTGCAAAAACAGTATTCCGATCAGTTAAATCAGTTAAATTAATATAATTTGCATGTTTCCATCGACCATTAGCCTGTGGCTCGGACATATAAATACGCCAATATGCACCAGTATAAACCGCTAAATCCTGTCTTCCATCGGCATTATAATCCAATGTCGACATTAACAATTTCTCTAATGCATCCGCACCTGTATGAACAGATTTGTTTTCAATATACCCTACGCCATCCGCAGACGAGTAATGAACTTGAAAAGATAAATTTGTTGAATCTGAATTATAAATAAAATAGGCAATATCCTGTTTCCCATCGCCATTGTAATCGGCAAAGAGATGGTTCGTGACATAACTACTACCAGAGAGATAGTTGGAAGCTCGAATGGTGCCATTGTAGGCTATATGACTTCCGCCACCCCAACTAAATCGCAACGCTGGAAGGCAATCACTAAGGAGACATTCTTGTACACTTTCCAAACGACTTATTTTATTTTCGTACCGATTATCAGCTGTCGTTATCGCAATATACTGAAGCCGATATTCTCGAATCAGGCCGAGTGTTTTGGATGAATCCTGACGATTTCTTACCTCAATTTTTTGCAGCCGCTTGGTTTGTTTAAACTCATAGCCTGCCACATAACTTGATAAAACATCGGATCTATTTTCATAGGAGAAGTCTACTCTTGCTCCGTAATAGTTCGCGCTGACATTAGTGCGCGGAGCGTCAATAGATGATGAGTCAACAGATTTGAACGCGTAGAAAATTTTCGCTAGGCGATGCCCAGTAGTAGCATCTCCCTCATAGACAAACTCGATAGAGTTTTTCATATTGTCCTGAAATCTGTTGATAGACCAAGTCAATACCGTTTTTGGCTTATCTGAAGAGTTTCCCGATACTTTCGAATCAGCTGTGTTCCCGTACACTGATGTGGAACCATCTTTTGCCTCGACTGTAAAATATTCAGGATGGCCTACGACCCCTCCTCTTGCAGTCACAATCACAAATGAATCCAGTTCAGTTTTATAAGTACTGTCAGGCTCACCATACCCTCCAGAAACAACCATGAGGCGTTGTCCATCAAGACAGAAACGGTCATTTGAACTCCATGTGATAGAACCAGGTGCATTATCATGTATTAAAGTTTGACGACAACGGGTGATTGAAGAAAGTCCTCCGAGCTGCCAGCCGCGACCAACCATTCCATTGCCACTCAGACTGGAATAATCCAACCATAGCTCTGGTGTAACACCTGCTACGCCTTCCGGCAAAGCCAGTGGAATCTTGTATGTCGCAGCACCTGACTCATCCACACGGAACTCACCACCCGTAGTACCAACATGAATAGAATTGGGAGCGAAAGTTGGTGACGTAGACGGAGTCAACTCCAGTGGCTGTGTAGCTGGCAGCCCGCCCGAATCAGCAACGTAAGCGTGTTCACCTAGACTACTAGAAGAGCTTCCAACGATAATATCCTTACGTCCATCGTAGTTAATATCTCGAATGTTTATTGGCTGATTTCTATCACTAATATTCGAGCCCCCTGACCCTAAGTATGCCTCAATCAAAGGAAAATCGTTTTGTATTGAGCTGGATAATAAAAGCGCTGGCGCATCAATATCACCCCCTCGCAAGAGAACGTGATTTACCCCTAAACCATTATTCCAGATATAGAAATCAGTGTTATTTTTGTAGAGTGTCAACGTACCTGCTGCTATTTGAGCGGCAATCTGAATGGAGGTTAACGAATATTCCATTGGCGTTTGATAGGCATCATAATCGCGATATATAACAAAGCTTGGAGGAGCGGTAAGCACAATGGGTGTTGCTATATCCCCATGAAGAATAAGCGTAAGCTGTTTGCCATGAAAGTAGAAGTCATCGTCTCCATCACTATTGATATCACCTACATAAATAT
>CAMPIW010000021.1 GCA_946886635.1 uncultured Candidatus Saccharibacteria bacterium
CATCTGGGTCTTGTAGTGCGTTTTTTGCTGATGAAATTGCGCTGCTCACTGCCGTTGCCTTCATATCTTTATCAGAGATTGAAAGCGACTTCATAACTTGCTTTACCAACCCCTGGCGATCGGCCTCATCGTAAATAACGAAGTTCCGCGACACATTAATTGCTGCACCGTCCATACGAAGAAGTCGGACACAAATACCATGAAACGTTCCCATCCACGGCATAAACGAACGGTCGTTAGGTTGCCTTAAGAGCGACGCAAGCCGTTCGCGCATTTCGCGAGCCGCTTTATTGGTAAAAGTTACCGCTAAAATATGGCTTGGCCATACTTTTTGTTCAGCAACCAGCAGGGCAATACGGTGAGTCAGTGTTTTCGTTTTACCACTTCCCGCACCTGCCAAAATTAAAAGCGGACCCGTTATTGTAAGGGCCGCCTTTTGCTGTGCCTCGTTAAGTTCCCCAAGTAAATCCATTGTTCTTATTATAACCGAGATATACCCGCGGGGCTAGCTCCTAAAGTAGTGGGAGAACGAATAAGTAAAAAGCAACGCCTGCGCCTGCGCCTAAAATAACAAGCAAAAGAATCCAGATAACCGTCCATACGCCTGAGTGCTTTTTAGGAGCTGCGGTAAGCGGTTGATGATAATTTTCGGTATCAAATATTGCACCTGATTCTTGCAATTTCACTTCTTGTTCGGTGTACTGCTGAGTGATTGACGTTGGACCAGTAGGTTGGTTAGATGCTTCCGCCGCAGGTGCAGTCGCTTTATCTTCAGATTCAACCGAAGTTTCAAGTTCATCAAGTTGTTCGATAGTTTGTTCGGTCGCTTCATCCTCAACCTTAAAAGGAGCTCCTGTATCTTCATTTTCTGAATCTAAGGCTGAAGATTGGGCTGCAAAATCAATCGGGTCGGGATAATTAGCTTCAAGCAGTAGCTCTTCTTCAGGTGCTTCAAGTAACGTCTGTGGTTCGGTTTCTTCTGACTCTTCAGGCTTTTTTGACTCTTCAGGCTCAGGTTCTGACTGAGCTTGAGATGAAGGTTCAGGCCCCACGCCACCAAGTGGACGCTTTTCAACTTTTGCATCACTTAAAAAGGGTGATTCAAGTGGTTTTGGCCCCTCGTCAATGGGTTGATCTTCAGGAACCTCTAAAGATGATTGTTCGTCTTGCACCTTCGAAGGAGTAACGAAAGCCGGCGCCGAACGGGTGCGCATATCAGATGATGGGTGAACCACGTCCATAAAACGCCCTGATGTTCGTCGCGCCGCTGGCGCTACCTTCGTCGTTGAAATTTCTGGATCTTCTGTAGTTTTTGAGGTTTCCGAAACCGTTACAACTGAAGTGTCTTCTTTTTTTGTCACATCCGTCGAATCAGTGCCTATAGCGCCTGCAACCGCCTTGTCGAGTTCGTCAAAATCGAATTCGGACATGCTTTACCTAAGCTTCTTTCTTTGCGCTAGCGAACGCTTTTTCAACGATAGTAGTAAAAGCGTGTGCGTCAAGGCTCGCGCCGCCCACAAGGAGTCCGTCAACCTCTTGCAATGCAAGGTAATCGGCTGCGCTATCAGCGGTAACGCTCCCTCCGTAAAGTACCTGTGCTTCATTGGCTGCCTTTGCACCGTACAGGTGTTTTAACTGGCTGCGAATAGAAACGATTGCCTCGGTAACATCGGTTGGCAATGCGTTATCGCCGGTACCAATAGCCCAAACAGGTTCGTAAGCAATAATAACCTGTGCAAGTTCGTCACTGGTAACATTAGCGAGTCCACCAAGAAGTTGGTCGTGAATAATATCTTTTGTTTCACCAGCGGCGCGCTCGCCGGCTGTTTCACCTACACAAAGGATTGGACGAATGCCGTTACGTATTGCCGCTTGCACCTTTGCACGAGTATCTTTATCACTTTCGTGAAAGACATGGCGTCGTTCAGAGTGTCCAACAAGGCCGTATGAAACAATGCCACGTAAGCTTGTAGCCGACACTTCACCAGTGTACGCACCATGATCACGCCAATAAAAGTCTTGTGCGGCGAGTTTAAATTGTCGGTGATTTATTTGAAGGCTTAACGTTTGCAACGCGAGCATTGTCGGAGCCAAAACCACTTCAACATTACGGTGAATCTTCACCTCTTTTGCTAAACGGTGAAGGTATAAACTTGCTTCATGAACCCCAAGGTTCATCTTCCAGTTTCCAATAATGAGTACTTTTTTATCAATCGCCATAGTGTCTATGCTTTTCTTGCCTTTAGTTTAACTTATCTTGAAGCGTCAAGCAAACTCTCGACCCCAGGGAGTTTTTTGCCTGCCATTAATTCGAGTGATGCACCGCCCCCGGTTGAAACATGCGTGAAACTTTCACCACCGTTACCGTCCCATTTCAATACAAAATCGGCCGTATCGCCACCACCAATAATAGAGGTGGTTTTTGGTTGAGTTGCCAGAGCCAACGCGAGCCGTGCCGACCCGTGAGCAAATTCGGGAAGCTCGGCGTACCCAAGCGTGCCATTCCAAATAACCGTCCCTGCGCCCTTTACGGCCTCGACAACATCTTCGATGGCCGTATCGCCAATATCCAAAATTATATCGTCTGTAGCCATACCGCCTTTATCACCAAGCTTCACCGTGCGCCGTTCAGCAGATTCTGATATTTCCTTGGCAACGGCCACGTCAGCCGGAAGCATAATAAAATCATCTGAGTGCCCTTTTGACTTTTCATGCGCCGCTAGATATATGTCATCAAGCACCTTCTCTTGGCCGTCTTCAACCTTACTCGCACCAACGTCGTAGCCCTTATATTTGAAAAAGGTGTTGGCCATAGCTCCGCCAATAATAATTTTGTCGGCTACACCAACAAACCGCTCAATAACAGTAATTTTATCGCTTATTTTAGCCCCGCCCATAACAGCAACCAGTGGTCGCTTTGGCTTTTCCATTGCACTAGTAATTGTTTCGTATTCGCGTTCTAGTAATAAGCCGGCAACACTTGGTATGTAGTGCGTAATTGCATCGGTACTAGCGTGCGCACGGTGCACAACCCCAAACCCGTCCTGAACAAAGTAGCGAGCACCGGTACTTTTAGCTATTTTTTTTGCAAAAGCTTCATTATTTGCCTCTTCTTCGGGGTAATAACGCAGGTTTTCAAGCAAAATAACTGCGTTGCTTGGTGCTTTTTTGACAGCTTGAATAACTTTATCACCAAAACAATCGTCAACGAAAATAACCTCTTTACCAAGAAGTTCAGATAAGCGGTGAGCGACTGGTTCAAGGCTTTGAGATGTATCTTTACCCTCTGGACGGCCCAGATGGCTCATAATGACAACTTTTGCGTTATGTTTGAGAAGATACTCGAGAGTGGCAAGGCTCGCCTTAATCCTAAGGTCGTCGCTAATTTCGCCTTTTTTATTGAGCGGCACGTTATAATCGGCCCGTACTAGTACGGTTTTGCGATCAATTGGAACATTTTTGATAGTCCGTTTAAAGAAAGTCATACCCACCCTATTTGTTACTGCTTTTATTCTATCACGCGAACTTTAATTGTGTCAGTAGTTCCAATGACGCCAGGTTGTTGGCCGCTCACAATAATAACCTTTGCTTTTTCTTCACCAAAGAAACCTTGTTCTTTTAGCTCTTTTGCAAGATCGAACCCAGCCTCTGGCCCATCTGGTCGGACATAACTTCGGTTAGCGTAACTCAATCCAAGTTGTTGCGCAGCGCGCTGCTCGCTGGTAACACTAATAATTGGCAAGTTAGGACGATGCGCGGCAATGGTTGCTGCAGTTGCACCCGATTTTGTTTCGGCAATAATTGCAGCCACACCAAGTTGCTCGGCAAGACTTACGGTAGCGGTACTAATAGCGTCAAGTTGAATGTTCTCAGCAAGGCTATCGTGCATCGGTTCAACCGGTGCGTTATCTTGTGTATATAAGATTACCTTTTTCATTGCAGCGACTGTTTCAAGTGGATACCTACCGTTGGCTGTTTCATCAGAAAGCATCACCGTATCGGCACCCTGTATAACCGCAGCTGCTACGTCGCTAACCTCAGCTCGAGTTGGCTCAGGTGCATCAACCATACTGGCCATCATTTGGGTGGCTACAATACTGAGTTTTCCATGTTTACGGCAAAGTGCAAGGAGTTTACGCTGAACAATTGGCACAATTTCAGCACCAGCTTCGACGGCAAGGTCACCACGCGCCACCATGATACCATCGGTAGCTTTTACGATTTTTTCCATTTCTTCTGGGGTAATTGCTGCTTTGGTTTCAATTTTTGCAATAATTTGGGCTTGTGAGCCACCGGCAACAAGAATTTGTCGGAGATTACGTATATCTTCAGCACTTTGGACAAAACTAAGCGCAACATAGTCAATATCCTGAGTAAACCCATATTCGATATCTTTTAAGTCTTTAGGGGTTAAAATATCACCACCAAAGTCGGTATCAGGCAGGTTAATGCCTTTTTTACTCATTAAAACACCGTCATTTTCAACGCGAAGTTTGATAGCCGTACTAGAGGTAATCTCAATAACAGTAGTACGAACTTTACCGTCAAAAATGTAGATTGGTTCGCCTACTTTTACTTTTTCGGCCAAGTTGTACTGAACAGGAAAGGTAAAGCCGTTATGTTCAGCTCTGTGATCGAGGATAATTTCGTCGCCAGTTTTTACCTCGGTATTTTCATTGAGCATACCAAGACGAATCTTTGGACCCTGAAGATCTTGAAGAATCGCAACTGGTTTACCGTTTTTAGCACTCGCTTCGCGAATCCAACGAATTTGCTCGGTTCGCTCTTCATAATCACCGTGGCTAAAATTAAGTCGAAGCCCGTTAACCCCTGCTTCGATGAGCTTTTCAATCATTTCTGGCGTGCTGGTGATTGGCCCTATGGTTGCGAGGATTTTTGTTCGTTTAAAGATGATTGCCATAGTAAGAGGCCGCCCTTCGTTATTGGTTTGTCCTTTGGTCGGTTCTTTTGGTGATCTCACGGAGAATCGAACTCCGATTGCCAGGATGAAAACCTGGTGTCCTAACCGTTAGACGATGAGACCATGAAGCCGAGTGGAGCGTAAAAGTTTACTTTTACAATCCCGAGGCGATTGGTCCTCATCTCGCTAGAGATGGATCACCAAAAGAACAAATCAAAGAAACTATTCTTTTTACCTGCGTTATTTTACCAAAAAAACCCCTGTTTGGCTAGTACCTGAGAGGGGTTTTGCTAAAAATCGCACAAATCAATTGAAAAACCTCCCTTTTAGGGAGGTTGGGTTCCACTGGAGGCCAAGACAACTTCGTCTCGACCCCCAGTGGAGGTGACATCAGCGCGTGATGCGCGAGTCTGTACCGTCGTCAACGAGGGGTGTGTCGACAACGATGATGATCGTCCCGGTAGCGAGGGCTCGCGAGTCTGTCGACTCGAGTTCCTCTGCTTGGAGTTCGACCCTGTGAGGATCTACCTCCAGCTTCTGGTCGAAGCCCGGGTGGATCTTCACCTGGTTTCGCCTGGAATCCGCCGAAGGCATGATCAGGCGATCGCTTCCTGAAGCGAAGGCTCCGCGAAGAGGAGGTGAGGCACGACCTTCGGCATCACTGCCTGTGCTTCCGCTTCCACCTTCTTCGCTTCCGCCTTGTGCTGGCGGATCTCTTCGCAGTGGAGACGGATCGCCACGCCGCGCGTCCTCTTGCCGAAGCACCGGATCTCTCCGATGATTTCGCGAACGGGAACACCGTTCCTGAAGAGGAAGTCGATCAGTTCGAGGAGGTTGTCCTCGGTTTGCTCCTTGTCGAGCTTGCCCTTCTTGCCCTTGTGGGCGATCTGGCAGACGAGATACATCTCGTACTGCTCGTCGTGCATGAACTGCTGGCTGGTCGGCTCCTCACCGCTCATCGCGGCGTGCGTACGCGAGAACAACTCGCGAAGGTTCGGCGTGACAGGCACGCTGAAGTTTCCGACCATGACAACACTGCTCTGGTGCAATGTGACTCCTGTTTTCAATATCTCGGCACAACCCGAGAGGTGTAACCCGACTGGTAAACCGCCTCGAGGGATGAGGCGGAATGGTTGCTTTTCGGCACCCTACACTTAAGCGTGAAATATACTCCTATTGACAAGAAAAGTCAAATATTATCTTATTTAGTGCTTGAGGATACTCGAAGCCGCTAAATATGGTGTCTGGGATTGTTTTTAGATATAGTAACTCCTCTGCCCCCATAAAGCTTGTGCTTTTTGTATTATATTGTATAAATCATTGACATTTTAACAGTTTTGTGATAAATTAAGAGCATCATTCACGGGTGTGGAA
>CAMPIW010000022.1 GCA_946886635.1 uncultured Candidatus Saccharibacteria bacterium
TCGTATTCAAGGGCTCGTCGGCGTGTTCCGTGTTTAAATTTCATGCTGCTCCTTTTGATAAATAGTTTTTTAAAATAAAAATCACTTCTTTTGTCTACGAGAATCCGAAAGTTCGGACGGTACCATCTCGTTTCCAAAAGAAGTGATTCTTTTAGCGCTTGGTTGCTTCGCTGTTACGCCGGAATCGCGTCGGGGTCTAGTAAGCCTGGGCTGTTCTTCCCGAAACTCGTGGGTGATAGCCACTCAAATGTTTCTAGTGCCTATTATACGCTGGTTGAGAATGTTTTCAACCTCTGTTATCTGCGAAAGCGGTTTATGGCAATACGTAGTGCTTTAAGAATCCTTATTAAGCGACTCGTATACGAGTGCGCCGTAAAGGTGTATATCGTTCGCGAGTGCGTGCGTATCTCCCTCTAGACGGAATGGTTGCACGCGACCTGGCATATCGGTTTTCACTTGATTGAGTTCTGTAGTCATGTACGCATCGTCGCCCAATTCACTTTTACTACCCCAAGCAACGGCCACCTTCATAGCCGGGTGCCGGATAAGCACAGCTTTTAGTAGTGGAATGAAATCGAGACGAGCCACTGCTAAACCAATAGCTATGTTGATTTGGCGTTTTAACCCGTTTTTATGGTAGTGTTCTTTTGCAGCGTCGCGTCTGGCTTCAAAATAGGTAGTAATTTTTGTTCGATTAACATATTTCCCCAGTGGCAGAAGTGTTTCTTTGAAGTCACGAATTAATTGACGAATACTCCGGGGATGCGTAGCTGGATCGATGCATAATGCGCCAATAATTGCCCCTTGAGTGGCATACTTGCTGAAAAAGAGTGCTTTTGCGGCCCCATACGAATACCCTATGTGGTAGGCGGTGGCTATGTTTTGTGTTCGCAAATAATCGAGCTCGGCTTCAACCAGAGGATACGAGTTTTTAGTAAAAGCAATTTTGAGTCGTTTTAAAAATGTTAAATTTTGCTGAGAAAAATTGTACCGCCCGCCACTTGGATTACCAAAGCCAACAATACGACGCTCCGGAAACAAGCTAGCCAACGTTGCAATACAGTACAGCTGATTACCGTCGAGCGGGTTGCTCATAGGAAGATGAACAACGAGCACAGTGGAGCTCTGCGATTTGCGAAATTTTTTAAAAACTTTAGGTGCAATATCAACAACCGGAACACCACTACCCTTTTCGGTGACATGGAGCGTAGTGCCCGTTATACCCACATCTTTAAAATATTCGCGGTACGAGGTGTACGCTGCTTGTTTTTCGGCAACCAACGAAACAGCATTAATAGTTTTATCTGAAAATAGGCCGTATTTTTTTAATCGAGCTGCGGTATTCTTTTTGATACTCAGTGGAGTGTCAGGCATCTTTGCACCTTAGGCGAAAAGTGCTTCGCCGAATTTTATGAAAACGAGGGCAATCATAAGAACAATCCAAATCGCTACAACAAGCTGATGATAGCCATCTTTAATAAACTTTTGAACTTTGTCGTTTATTGCTTTTTTTAAGTTCCAAATATTTTCGCGAAGACCAATATGGAGCGTTGCGGCGAACATCATCGTACAGCTAAACGTCACAACCAAACACCATGGGCAAAGCACTTGTATGGCGTAAAGGCTTTGGAAAAATAACCAATAAGCAAAAATAGTGCCCAGCAATACGCCGATGGTCATTGCGCGCAAGAATACTTTGTTAAAGCGCGCATTTCCCCATAAGTACGCCACAGCAACGGTAATAATAACCGGGAAAGCCATCAGGCCAATATACATGTTTGGGATTCCAAAAAACACGGCCGACTGCCAAGTTTGCATCACCGTTGAGCAGTTTAGAACAACGTTAAAACTACACGACAGCACTGCATCTGGATTGGTAAGTAGGTGTATTTTTTCAATGCTCAGTACAAAAGCAGCAATAAGCGCAGTCGTAGCAAAGGCCAAAAGCACCCAAAACGAGGCACGAAGTGATTTTTCCTCACTATGTGTTAGCTTTTCTTTAAGCTTATTGAACATAGTAGCTCACCTCGCTAAGGGTTGGTAGCGGAAGGCCGCGCCATTGATTAAGTAATTGTCCTGAGTCAGATAATGCAACGATCGTTGGATATTCAAGAATATCGTAAGCGCCACAAAAACTAATACCTGGAAGGCTTTCGGGATTCATAGTTTCAAGGTCGTGACCGGACAGGCGCTTGAAATCGAATATATAATCTTCAACCCGCCTGGCGTAATCGGTTTGTTGCTTATAGACCACCACTACTCGCATACGCTCCCCTACGCCGCTTTCTTGGCTGACTTTTGCTGACGACGCTCTTCAAGAATTTTTACAAAGTCATCGAGCGTTTTAAATTCTTGGTACACACTAGCGAACCGAACATAGGCAACTTCATTGCGCTCGGCAAGTGCGTCGAGTACTTTATCGCCAATTTGTTGTGAGGTAATTTCGCTTTCACCGAAGTTGTATAGGCCATTTTCAACACTGTCGATCATTTCTTCAACTTCAACCTCTGAGCTAAAGAATTTACCGACCGAGCGACGAATAGCAGTGGCAAGTTTTTCGCGGTCGTATAGTTCACGGTCGCCGTTTTTCTTGATAATAGCCAAGTTCGGCTTTTCAATTCGTTCGTAGGTGGTAAACCGCGTACCGTCGGGCGCTTCTCGGCGACGACGAATAGTAACGCCGTCGCTTACTTCGCGTGATTCAATAACGCGACTGTCGCCAATAATAACTTTCGCCACTTTTGACTATTCCTCGTCTTTCTTATTTTTCTTGTTCTTTTTACGGCGACGTAGGAATGCTGGAGTGTCAGATTCATCCTCTTGTTCAACAGTTTGGTTCCACATACTTTCGGTGCTTTCTTCGTTAAAGATAGCTGCGGCTTCGGTGTGATCGAGGTTCATATCGATATCTTGCACTTCTTCGCCGATTGCAGCGGTGATTTTTTCGGCAATTGCAGGGTCGGCTTGATCGGCTGCTGCAGCCATTTCTTCTTGGAAATATGCAGAATCGAAACCTGTTGCAATAACGGTAATAATCAACTCGTCTTCAATGTCTGGTTTAAGAGTTGCACCAAAGATGATGTTTGCATCTGGAGAAACTGCGCTAGTGATGATTTCGGCAGCTTCTTGGATTTCGCTCATACTCATGTCGTAGCCACCGGTTACATTAAAGAGTACTCCACGCGCACCGTCGATTGATACTTCAATAAGTGGTGATTCGATAGCTTGTTGAGCAGCAAGAGAGGCACGATTATCGCCACTTGCACGGCCAATACCCATAAGGGCCGAGCCAGCATTGCTCATGATTGCCTTTACGTCGGCGAAGTCGAGGTTAATAAGCCCGTGCTCGGTAATGAGCTCAGAAATACCTTGCACACCCTGGCGAAGAACGTCATCGGCAATTTTGAAGGTTTCAAGAAGTGGCGTACGACGGTCGATAGTTTGAAGAAGACGATCGTTAGGGATGGTAATAAGCGTATCGACATGACGGCGAAGCTGAGAAATTGCCCAGTCGGCGTTTTGGCGACGTTTTTCACCTTCAAAGCTAAATGGTTTTGTCGCAACACCGACTACCAAAATACCCATTTCGCGGGCAACTTCGGCAACAACATAGCCAGCGCCAGAACCGGTACCACCACCAGCGCCGATGGTAACGAACACCATGTCGGCACCTTCAAGTGCCTGGCGAATATCTTCGCGTGATTCGTTAGCGGCTGCCTCACCCTTAGTTGGGTCGGCACCAGCACCTAAGCCACCAGTTGTACTGTGACCAAGATGAATTTTAACGTCTGCTTTACTATTGTGAAGCGCTTGGGCGTCGGTGTTCATTGCAATGAACTGCACACCGGCAAGGCCGGCTTCTTTCATACGATTTACGGCTGAACCACCCGCACCACCAACACCAATAACTTTGATGCTCGCAAAAGTTTGAATGTCACTCGGTTTTACTTCAGGCATGCCTGTCTCTCTCCCCTGATATGCTTATCTGTTACGTATTAGTATACCACGAGGTGGCAAGTGGCAATAGGTATGTGTTCGAACAAGTATTTTATTTAATTCGAGTTGGTTAAAAGATTGATTCAATTACGGTTTAAACCAGCCAAAAATTTTTGAAGCTTTGCCTTTAATATCCTTGGTAGATGGTGTTTTAAACTTGGCACCTGAACCGCGTGGTTTATCACGACTCACTTGTTCAGAGTCGATGAGCATGAGGCCAATCGCTGTTGCAAACTCGGCTTTGTCGATATCGTCGGCGACACCGCCAAACCCGCTTGGTTGACCAAGGCGGGCTGCTAGACCAAGCGACTCTTTTGCATAATCAGTAATGTGCTTTAACTTTGAGCCACCACCTACAAGCACAACGCCACTTGGGAGTTTTCCAGCACGACCGGCTTTCTTAAGGTGGAACTTAATACCATCAAAAATTTCTTCAAGGCGAGCTTCAACAATTTCGTTAATTTCTTCAGTTCTGAAAGTTTGGATTTCGTTTTCGTGTTTTACACTCACCCCTTCAGATTCGCTGTGGCTCAGTGCGCAGGCATGTTTTACTTTTACCTGTTCGGCGACTTCAGGGTCGGTTTTTAGGCCAATAGCAAGGTCATTAGTAATGTTTGTCCCACCAATAGGTACAACACCCACATACTGAAGATCCCCTTCTTCGTAAACAGCAACACTGGTAGTTGAGCCGCCAAGATCAATAACTGCAACACCGTTTTCAAGCTGTTGTTCGCTGAGTACGGCGCGCGCGGCAGCCATAGAAGTCGGGACTACGTTGTGTGGTTGCACTTGGGCTGAGTCAGCGGCTTTTTCGACGTTCTCAAGATACGGAGTAAGGGCTGATACAACGTGTGCATCAATTTCAAGGCGCGTACCCGTCATACCGAGTGGGTCTTTAATGTTATCTTGACCATCAAGCTTATAAGCATGGGCAACTACTTCAAGGATTTCGCGGTTCGCCGGTACTTTTCCAAGGGTAGCGACGTCCTTAATACGCTCAAGATCATCGAGGCCGATTTCGTGATCGGATGCACCAACCGCAACCATACCATCGGCATGGGTGGTAAGAATGTGTGAGCCGTTCACGCTAAGAGTTGCACCGTGAACCTGGTAGCCGCTCATGCGTTCGGCTTCACCCAACGCTTCATCGATTGCATGGCCTGGGCCCTGAAGATTAACAACCACACCCTTGCGCATACCGGTAGTTGCTGCTTGGCCTATACCTACAATCGTAGGTACCCCGGTCGAACTATCAACGTGTGCCACGACGGCACGAACCTTGGTAGTTCCTATATCCAGACCAACAGCATAAGAAGACGACTCTTGCATAGCGTTAGTATACCGCTTGTGGTCGGTGTTAGACAACCCCTAAGATTTATTCAATGCCATCTTCAACCAGCTCAAGATGCTGAAAGGTACGAATCTCTTCTTCTGTTATGGGGAGCAGCGGGTATTTTGCGAAATGAACGTCTTGGTAATTAAAGTCATCGCGTGTATACAAAATTGATGCGAGCGTTTGACCGCCGCGGCGTTTAAATTTTCGAATATACTCATCGCTGGTGCGAACCATGTGTTCAGGCGAGCGTTCCTCGGGGTATATAGGAGTTAATGCTTTTTGCTCTATTTCAAATAAATGACTCAGTGAGCGCGGACTAATATCAAGTGAGGTACGAATTGCTGTAAAGAAAGTGTTCGATACAGCGACAACGAGTGTATCGGTGGCGTCCATTGAGCGCATAACGCCCGGTACTTCAACGGCGGTATACGCCTCAAGAAAATCGGGGCGCTCTACGCTCATAGCTGCGTAAGAACTTCTGCACCATCCTTAGTAATTAATATCGTGTGTTCAAAATGGGCAGCCAAGCTTCCGTCCCAGGTGCTAATTGTCCAGCCGTCGTCTTCTTGAGTAATTTTTGATCCACCAAGTGTTGCCATTGGTTCAATTGCAATGGTGTCTCCCGGGCTTAGTAATACGCCCGCCCCCTTGCGTCCGTAGTTTGGGACTTCGGGTGCTTCGTGCATTTCATGGCCCACACCATGCCCCACAAGGTCATAAATAATCCCAAGCTTTGCTTCTTTTAAAACCTTTTCAACTGCAGCACCTATGTCGCCGGTTCGCACTGGGCCATTAATAGCATCGATACCTGCAAAAAGACTTTGTTCAGTTGCCTGTATAAGGTGCTGCTGCGCGCCGTTCGCCTTACCTACAACCATCGTAAAGGCACTATCGGTTTTCATATTTTTATACGTAATAACAAGGTCGAAACTCACTAAGTCACCTTGTTGAAGCACATAGTC
>CAMPIW010000023.1 GCA_946886635.1 uncultured Candidatus Saccharibacteria bacterium
ACTACTCTCCTTCTTACTTTTTCCACTCATTACTTATTTTTCGCAAATCCGAAACCAACCCTACGGCTGCCATCTTGCTTTTTAACTTGCTCTGCTTTATTTGACTTAACAGTCGTTTGTTCTGATTGGTGACGTGGTTTTACGTGGAGGTAATAGGTTGTTTTTAGACCACGCTTCCACGCTTCTAGGTAAATTTTTTCATATTCGTCAATATCGCGTGTTTCAAGATACATGTTACGGCTAATTGCTTGGTCTACCCATTTTTGTGCACGAGCCGCAACTTCAATGAAGGCATACGGTGAAAGCTGGAAGCTTGTTTTGTACACATCTTTTAGCGCTTGTGGAATTGCTTCGATGCCCTGAATGTCACCTTGGTTAATAAGAAGATCGTCTTTTACTTCTTCCCAGATACCAAGCTTTTTGAGGTCTTTTACGAGGTTCGCGTTCACTTCAAGGAACTTACCGCTCAGTGTTGAGCGACTAAAGATTTGTGAAAACTGCGGGTCAAGGCCAGGTGTCGTACCGGCAATGTGTGCAATGTTAGCAGTTGGTGCAATTGCCATAAGAGTGGCGTTTCGCATACCTTTTTTAACCTTAGTGCGAAGTTTGTCCCAGTCAAGTCGGGTTTTACGGTCGATGTTTACCTTAATTTTTCGGTTATCAGCGAGCGTATCGATAGTGTCGATAGGAAGGATCCCCTTATTCCAACCACTCCCCTTAAATGCTGGGTAGCTACCTAGTTTTTTCGCAATCTCGGTAGATTCGTCGATGGCGTAATAACTAATGTATTCGGTTAATTGGTCAACCAGGTCGTAGGCTTCTTCAGATTCATAGCTGTATCCAAGCTTTTCAATAACGTCGGTGAAGCCCATGAATCCAAGACCAAGCGCACGAGTTTGACTATTCGCGTGCATCGCTTGTGGAACAGGAAGTTCAGTAATATCAACCAGGTTATCAAGTTGACGAATGGCGCTACGAGCACTTTGTTCAAGGCGCTTCCAGTCCCATTTTTTGTCTTCACCAAGATGCGCTGAAAGGTTAATACTTACAAGGTTACATACCGCAATGTTGTCATTATCTTGTGGCAAGGTAATTTCGGTACAAAGGTTTGAAAGGTGGATGGTACCTGTGTTGTTGTTCAGCGCACGAACGTTGATCGTGTCTTTCCAGGTAAGCCATGGGTGGCTTGTTGCCTGCAGCTGGATCAAAATTTGGCGGAACTGCTGACGAGCTGAGGTTTTTTCGAAACGACGAATTTTACCAGCTTGAGCATCTTTAATATATTCTTTGTAGCGCTTCGAGAACTCATCACCGTATAGCTCGGTAAGGTCCATAACGTCGGCTGGGTCAAATAGGTACCAATCTTCATCTTTTTCAACGCGGCGCATAAATTCGTCGCTAATAAATGTAGCGGTGTCGGCAAAACGTGTACGGAGGTACGGGTCACCAGAGTTTGCTTTAAGGTCGAGGAATTGTGGGAAGTTAAGGTGCCAGTTTTCCATGTACATTGCGGCCGCCCCAGCTTTTTTACCCTTACGACTCACCGCAAACAAAGCGGTATCGATCATCTTCATAAATGGAATTGGGCCAGTACTTTCAGTGTTGGTGGTTTTTACTGGGCTACCCGCTGCGCGAAGCTTTGAGAAGCCAATACCAATACCGCCGGTGCCCTTTGCGATAAACATCGTGTCACGAACACTTCGTGCAATTGACTCCATATCATCGTCGACGTTCATAAGGAAACAGTTTGAAAGTTGCGGGAACGCACCCCCGGCGTTCACACGGGTTGAACCGCCTGGAACGTAGTCGAGATTCGCCATGTGTTGGTAAAAGTCGAGTGCTGAGGCGGTAGGGTCTTCGGCGTTAATAGAAAGCCCCATAGCAATACGCATGTGTGTGTACTGTGGAACCTCAATTGGCTCGCCGCTTCCCTTGCGGAGTGCGTAGCGGTTTTTGTTCGTAATAACACCAAGATAGCGCGAAAGGTCGTCTTTGCTTGGGTCGAGCGCTTTTGCGAGCTTTGTAAGATCAAATCGACCATCGGTAAGACGTGGGTCAAGGAGGCCAGATTTAATTGCGTCTTTTACGAACGCAGGGAAGCTTTTTTCGTGCAACTTTTTAAGTTCGTCTGCGGTGTCGTAATCACCCAAGATATTTTTATAAAGTGTTTTTAAAAGAAGCCGCGCAGCGATTTTGTCGTAATCGGGATCATCTTTTACGTTTTGGAGTGCAGTTTGAATAACCGCTTCATCGAGTTGTTCTGATGTAATACCATCGAATAATGTTAATTGTAACTGCGATGCAACTTCTACAACTTTTGAAATTTGGTCGTCGAGTCCTTCGCTTGCTTTCACGAGTGCCAAGTTAATTTTGTTCGCGTCGAACGGCTCTTTTGTGCCATCACGCTTAACTACTGAAATGTTTGTCATGTTCCCCTATTTCCCCTACGCTCATTATTTTTTATGTTCACCTCCCCAGGTGATACCCTCTTAGAGGGTTGCAAGAAAAACGCCATTGGAGCGTTACGGTAGTCCTCCTTGCACTATGTCTGTTTTGCTATCACCACTCATATGTAGTGCTTAGACATGACTATAAGCCCCTACATATAGTTTTTCAAGCATTTCAGCGGGTATTTTTCACCACATCGCCATACCGCTTACGTTCACCTCTGTAAAATGATATATAGTGTGCGTATATTATTTACAACGCTATATATGGTGTATTTATTCATAATGGGGGTCATTGTTTTTTCCACTTCACAACACTAGTTGATTATCCGTCAATTTCCTCTCATACTATAGCTAATGGCTGACGCTAAACCCCCACCAGTAATTGTCCTGAAAGATCTCCATAAACGTTTTGGGATTGGAGACGCCGAACATTTTGCGATTGATGGTATCGACCTCACTATTAAGCGCGGTGAATTTATTGCCATCATGGGGCCAAGTGGGTGTGGCAAGACAACACTGCTTAATATCTTAGGGTTGCTCGATGATTCTATTGAAGGGGATTATTTACTCGACGGAAAGTTAATTACCACACTTAGTCGCCGCAAAAAAGCGCGCATTCGTAGCGAGCAAATTGGCTTCGTGTTTCAAAGCTTTAACTTAATTTCGAGGCTTAATGTTATTGATAACGTTGCTCTGCCACTTATTTATCGCGGTATGACTAAGCTTGCGCGAATTGAAAAAGCGAGCAAAATTTTACACGACTTTCACCTTGGTGAGCGTGAATTTTATATGCCGAGTCAGCTATCCGGTGGGCAAATGCAACGCGTGGCAATTGCCCGTGCACTGGTTAACAAACCGTCAATTATTTTAGCCGACGAGCCAACCGGAAATCTCGACTCGCACGCAAGCCATATTATTATGGAAGAACTCTCCGACCTCCACCAAAAGGGAAATACTATTATTATGGTGACTCATAATCCGAACCTCACTACCTACGCCAGCCGAGTTATCACCATGCTCGATGGCAAAATTGATACCGACACATTCCGCCTACCCACCGCCTCTCGCGAAGCAGATAAACGGCCGTTAAGTGGAGCGATCAAAAAGCAGGTTCGTAAAAAGAAAAAGGGAGCTAGGGCATAATGCGGTTTCTTTTGTTGAATCATATTCAAAATGCTCATCAATCTATTAAAAGTAATCAGTTACGTAGTTTTTTGACGATGGTTGGTATCACGATTGGTGTTGCAAGCATTACAACAATATTTGCACTGAGCGCTGGCGCTAATAAAATAGTCACTTCGCAGGTTGATGCGCTCGGTGGGAACATTGCCGTTGTTCGCCCTGGCGCACCGTCACCCGAAGAATTTAACAGCTTAGCAACCTTTACCAATGACGATGCGTTTTTAGCGAGCACCCTCACCGATAACGACGTTTCTAAAATAAGAGGAATTCCTCATGTCAAAGCCGTTGCTCCTCTTATGGTGTTGAATGGTGCTGTCGTTGGAACCTCTCCTGCGCCGATAAATACTCCTATTGTCGCGACGACGCCAGAGCTAGAAGTAATAAGTAATCTCAAAATTACCGATGGGCAATTTCTCGATCCAAATTTAAATGCATCGACAGCAGTAATTGGTCCGCAACTATCTGTCGATATTTTTGGCACCGAAAGTTCGATAGGCCAAACGGTACGAATAAAAGGTCAGCCATTTACGGTAATCGGTGTTTTAAAGCGAACCAACAACCCGATAAATTATAATAATGTTGATTTTGATAAAGCAGTATTCGTAAATTACGAAAGTGGCCGAGCTTTAAACCAAGGCGCAACGCACATCCAACAAATTAATATCCAAAGTGATTCGGTAGCAAACCTCAGCGGTATTATCACCGATATAAACAAAGCCCTCCTTCGTACCCACTTTAATGAAGTCGACTTCTCGGTTCTCACCGGCGCGGAAATCGCACAACCCACCAGTCGAATGTTTACGGCCATTGCGGGCGCTTCGGTTGCTATTGCTGCTATTTCTCTTATTGTGGGTGGTGTAGGAATTATGAATATTATGCTCGTAAGTGTTGCCGAACGAACGCGGGAAATTGGTATTAGAAAAGCACTTGGGGCATCGGCAAGAGATGTTGTTGCGCAGTTCTTAATTGAATCGCTCGTACTTAGCATCGGTGGGGGTATTATCGGCTACATCACTGGGTACATTGCTGCCTTCGCGATTAGCACCTTCCTGACGTTCGACCCCGTACTCAACTGGGAGATCGCAATCATTGCACTTTCAATATCTGTTGTAATTGGTACATTATTCGGCATTTACCCCGCTATTAAAGCCGCGCGAAAAGATCCTATTTCGGCATTGCGCCAATACGAGTAGTTGTTAATAAGCCCTGGGGTCTTCAGCAAGTTCTTTCTTGAGCTTTTCGATTAACACCACTGGCGTTGGATCTACTTGGTTTAAAACCGCTGCATAGGCGCTTGTGAAGTCGGCCAAAATTGCCCCCCAAAGGAGCTGGGCTAACAAGCTTTCGCCACTGAGCTGAATAGTTGTCGCGTGTGGGCGCTTGCCGCTTAAAATACGGTCGGTAAGTTCAAACCTTTGGGCAATGCGCGCTGTATCGTGCGAGCTTATAAGATCAAAAATCGCAAACGGCTTTTCAATTGGATGCGACACCCAACCCATAAATTCGTTGTGATTAAACTCGGGAAATTCATTCCAAAAGGCAATATTTTTAGCTGTTTCGTTCCAGCTAATTTTCCACTTGTATGCGAGCGGTGCAGTCAGCGGGCTGCCGTAGAATATTGGAGATTTGCCAATACCCTCTAAGGCAAGTTGCTTCGCGTAATTATGTTCGGTTGGAACGTCTGGGAGCCATCTTGCTGTTTCTTCTTGGAGCCAAGGGGAAAGTGCCTCTAGCTCGCCAAGCCACGAATGGTCGATAACACCAAACATTTCCAAAAGCGCCAGTAATCCTCGCAGGTTATAAATTGTCGCCATGCGTGGCTGTGCTCCAGATGGGAGTGGAACATAAGCAACATCAAGACTTGTAGCAAGGTCGATTAGCTTACCGCCTGAAGACAGAATACCAATTTGCGCATTTCGTTTTCGAGCTTGTTCAAACCCGTTAAGTGTTTCTTCGGTGTTTCCTGAATAACTACTTGCAATAACAAGCGTGTTCTCATTAACATACCCCGGTAAGTCGTAGCCGCGAATAACATCAAACGGAATCGCAAGTTCTTTAACGAGCAGTGTTTTTACAACGAGCGCAGCCAAGGCTGAGCCACCCATCCCTGTTACAACAACCGACGTAATGTCGCGGGTGTCGTGTTCAGCGTTCAAAACTTTTGCTTCGTACTTCGCCTGTTCGTACTGACTCGCGATAATTTTTAACGCACCCTCTGGGTCGCGTTGTGCAATCACATTACTGTTGTCTAATATATCTGTCATAAGTATTCCCACCAATCTGTATATATGATACAGTATTTTTAAGTAAGCATAAATGTTTTAACTCGAGGTGGGCCGCGATGGATATTACTCCGCAAGACAATTCAACACAATCAATTAGCGACGATCAAGAGCTCGCTAAGGCGTTAGCTGGCGTTCTTCCTGAAGAGCCAGGTTCAGAGAAGCCTGCTGGTATGCAGTTTGAAGAAACACCAGCGGTAGCAGAAGCTGCTTCTGCTCCTGAGGT
>CAMPIW010000024.1 GCA_946886635.1 uncultured Candidatus Saccharibacteria bacterium
CCGGCCTGTTGCTGCGACATCTTGGCTAAAAGTTGTATGCACTCGATCGTGGATATCGGCAAGTTTTGGTAATGCATCAACGTAGGTGTTTTTGAGCTTGGCAAGTTCTCGTGTTTTTTCAATCAATTCAATAATTGGGTGTTTACCGCGGAGCTTATCGAGCTCAGCCTGTCCGGTACTGTAACTTGTTTTGCCCTTTTTAATACCAGCGGTGGGAAGCTGAAGCTTTGTAAATAACACCTCTGAAAGTTGTGCCGGGCTACCGATATTAAACTCGTACCCAGCCATTGAATACATTTCTTGTTCAAGCTTTGCGTGCTCGTCACCCAGTTCTTTGCTGAGCTTTTTAAACTGTTCTGGGTCAATTTTTACTCCCCTACGCTCGATACTAAATAGTGTGTACGTAAACGGAAAATCATAGTTGTAAGCAATGTCTGCTACCTTTGGTTCGTTGTCGAACCACGTTTTTTGTTGGTCATAGACAGCGCGGAGCCCGGCAAGAATGGCAAGCGGTTCGGTCGTGGTATCGTCTATAAGCGCAGCCACCGAACGGTCGCGCGCCAACGGATCAATGAGAAAGGCGCCCTGGCGAATATCGTGTACCGCCAGAAACTGAACAGCAATATCGTGTGCATTAAGGGCGTGATACAAAGCCTTTAGGTCGTAACTTACAACAGTTGCCATTTCAAGAGCACGCCACACCGAACTATTCACTTCTTTAACTGGCTTTTGATGTGCGGTTTTACCATCGGTTGAAACCCATACTACATCATTGAACAATTCAACAAGAACTGGACCATCAATCAGTAACGGTGAAGGCCAATCAGTAAGTGTGAGTGGCTCAACAGTTGAGGCTTCTTCGAGCTCTTCGACGTCAATAATCTTGTCGCCCACTTTCATATGCTTTGGTAGGCGCGCAATGAGCGAATTGAATTTATATTTATGCAGTACATCCAATATAGCGTCGACGCGCGTACGCTCGATACTCGCCTCTTCCCAGTCAATTTTAATAGGTGCATCAGTGTAAATGCGTGCTAATTCACGGCTAAGATAGGCTAATTCTTTACCTTCAGTGAGGTACTTTTGCTGTGCGCCCTTTACCTCACCAACGTGCTCATAGATTCCATCGAGACTATCGTAGGCGGTAAGAAGCGACTGGGCGGCTTTAGGACCAACCCGCGGTACTCCCGGGATATTATCGCTACTGTCACCCACGAGCGCCTTGTAGTCGACAAATTGGTCAACTTTTATGCCGTATTTCTCTTCAAAAGCTGCATCATCATAACGAACAAGGTCAGTGCTACCGGTTCGTGTAATATACACGCAGGTATCTTTAGCGATAAGCTGTAGTAAGTCGTAGTCACCCGTCACCAGGCAGGTTTCTATACCTTCGTCTTTAGCCTGGACTGCAAAGGTTCCCATTATATCGTCGGCTTCGTACTGGTCGAGCTCGTAGAGGGGCCAGTTAAAGGCATCGAGGACTTCACGAAGGATTGGTAGCTGCGCGTAAAAATCGTCCGAAGGCTTCGTGCGTCCGGCTTTATACTCGGGATAAATTTCGAGGCGCTTACCCGCGCTTGTACCTTTGATATCCCAGGCAACAGCCACGTAATCTGGTTCAAGCTTTTTAATGAGTTCAATTGCAATCGAAGTAAAGCCGAACACTCCACCAGTTGGCGTTCCGTCTGGAAGCGACAAGCCAGGCATGGCGTAATATCCTCGGTAAAATACGGACTTTCCATCAATAACTGCCAGCCGTTTCATATCACTAGTATAGCACCTATGGCCGCTCGATTATGTCACGAAGCGTTCGTCCCGACGCAATAGCAGATCGCTTTAACATACGACGCTCTTTTTCGGTTTGACCACCCCAAATACCATGGTTTTGATCAGTTTCAAGTGCATATCTAAGACAGGCGACCTGCGCAAGACACGATGAACATTTCGCTTTCGCCTTTTTGACTATTTCTACATCAGCTTTTTGATCACTGGCGAAAAAAATCTCTGGATCAGCACCAATACAGTTGGCATCGTCGCGCCAATCGTCGTTGTCGTATTCTCGTGTTGTAGGTTCTTTTGAAAAATTGTTCATGTATCCGTTCCTCATTACTTTTATCATACGGACATGCGGAGCGCGCGACAAGCAAAAGCGCCATCAATCTGTTACAATACGCTTATGACACAACATGAAAATCTTAAAATATTGGCATTTGTTGGCCTGACTGGGTCGGGAAAATCAACCGCCGTCGAAAACTTTACAAGCAAAGGTTTTCCAAAAGTATATTTTGGTGGCGTTATTTTAGACGCAATGAAGGAAGCCGGCATTGAGCATACCGAAGAAAACGAGAGAAAATTCCGCGAAAAATACCGAGAGAAAAATGGCAAAGATGCCGTTGCTAAAAAAATCGTTGAACAAATTCATAACTTGGCGGATGCTGGCCAACACCGTATTATTGCTGATGGTATTTATACCTGGACCGAATACAAGATTTTGAAGAGTGAGTTCCCTGGTGAATTGCTTGTTGTTGCAACCGTTGCACCGCGCCGCCTTCGCTATCGCCGCCTTAGTCAGCGCGAAGTTCGGCCACTCACCTCTAGCGAAGCTTATGCCCGTGATACAGCGGAAATTGAGAACCTTGAAAAAGGTGGCCCAATTGCGATTGCCGACCACTACGTGTATAACGACGGTTCTGTTAAGAAATTTGATGAGCAGCTTGATGCACTCGCAGCCGAACTTGAATTTACTTTAAACTAAACCTCACGAGGAGCACCAAACGAGACTCGCTCGGTTCTACCGCTCCCAGAAGCGCGTCGCTGATACAATACTTCGCGACCATCAGCCAAATACACTGGATTCGTCACTCTTAATAAATGTCGTTTCATAACGTTTGTGACATAGGGATACCCGTTTTCGTACCAAAGTGGAAGGTTTTCACCACCCAGCGTAATATACGCGGGCGACATTTCGTTTAATTTAACGATGCTTTCGGTATCGTAGTACTTTTCTAATGTAATATTTGCACTATACGCATATCGCGCAAGCCAGTCCTCTATACCGTGCGCCGATGCAGTAGTTCTGGCGGCAGCACGTATCATTTCCGTAATACCGCTTTGTGTAACGTCCTCCGGTGCATTGGGCTTACGAAGCTGTGAAAGCACCTCTGGTGGTATTCGATTACGATACCCTTCAAGCTCTTCGGCGAGCCCGCGAAGTGCCTGTTGAACCCTTCCCTTATTGTTTAGGACATACTGAACTAACACTTCTTGAGAAGCCTCCGAAATATGCTCTGACGATGCTCGCTTCTCTAAAGATCCAACGAAGATTGAACCGAACGTGCCTTGCCTATAGTCAACCACTTGGTCCCCTTCCATGCGCGACTCTTTCCAAACATCCTGAATAAGTCCGTTCTTTAACGCCACCCTTCCAATGACATCTGCTTCAACTTTAAAGACATGATCAATGATATCGTGTTTGATTGGTGTGCCATCTTTACGCTCACCTTTTTCATACCAGCGCGGTATACCCGCCACTAATTGACCGCGCGACGGCTTCATGACCGATCGGTCACTAATAGTCCTTGTTGTTGATTCGCTATTGCCGTGGATATTACGATACGAAATTTTCTTTGAGCGAGGCACCAATCCAACATCTTCGTAGACGTAGTCTATAAAACCAGTAGAAAAATCTTCGCGCAGTAGTTGCTCTTCATCGGGAACCGGTGCTGTAACAACGATGTTTTGAGGCTTAATCCCCATGGCAGAAAGTATCTTTCGTGTCATTTTTTGCGCAAGCTCAACACGCTTCGGGTGGAGCCCGTGGCGCTCAATGAAGCCGTAGCCATCATCCTCTTCGTCGGTTCGCTCGTAAAGCTTTTCCATAAGATCGAGCTGTGCAATCAAATCATCTTCTGTTGTGCGTCGAATAATTTGTTTTCGCATCTTTACAGCATCTTCGTTTGCCCGGTGGTCTTCAATTCCTCCAACACTGATAGCGGAAGCAGAAAGAGCAGCCCGCACCATGTGCTGTAGGCTTCTATTTCGTCTGCTGGCTTCAACCAAACCACGTGAGAGCTCGGGGGTTACGGGGAACCTATCCATAAGTTTTCCTGTTTCCGTGACTAATCCGTCGTCATCGAGCGCGCCAAGTCTTGTTAGGACCTCTTCAGCATTGATGATGTTAATTTTCTTCACCCTGTTTGGGATGTATTCGTTCAATTCGTAAAAACTATAGCCAAGCGTCGCGACCGACAGCACAACACGAGATAAAATTGTGCTATAAATTTCAGGTGGTTCATGTTCATCCCTTTCTTCAAAAGGAAGATACGGCATGCCTTTTGACGTAGGCTCGTCGTGTTGGTTTGTCTTTTTAGAGCGTTGCCCTTTTGCAACCTCTGAAGCACTTTTAATTCGTTTTGTGTGTACAGGGGCACACAGCTCTCCAACGCCACCTGGAATATCACGTCCGGCACGACCAATTTGTTGGGTAATTCCGGCGCGCGATAAATAGTATCGTTTAAGCCCCGGTGCGTTATCGTCATCAAGTTCAGAGCGGTTAATTGTACCGTCCGTAAGGACATAGGTAACACCCGGGATTGTTATTCCCGACATCCCCGCTGGCGATGACACAATTACCAAACGATACCCTTCCGGAACAGGATCGTTAATGTGCGCTATTTCTACTTCTGTTAACTCGCCGTGTAGCTTGCGGAATATAACATTGTTTGAAGAACCCTTTTCGTTTTTCTCGAGCTCGCTGCGAGTTTCGTTAATGGCGTATTCAATTTCTTTTTTTCCCGAAGTAAAGATCATCGTTTTTTGATGGTCTTCAGTACTGCGCGCATAGGCCTGCATTGGATTTAGCTCAGGCTGTTCGCGCAGTTCAACCTGGAATGGACGGCCTTTAATTTCTACCGTTGGCACAAATCCGCCATTCAACTTCTGAAATGGAGCTTGGAGCCTATCGGCGTTGTGTGTTGCACTTGCGGCAACCAATCGCCAGTCATCGTGTGATTGCACAGAGGCAGCAGCGACACCTACGGCAATTTCTGTAAATAAGTTGGCTTCGTGAATTTCATCGGCAACAATCGCGACTTTTTGGTCACCATACTTTTCGCGAAGTTCTTTCTCCATTTTAATGAACGTATTCGGTGTCATCACCATAATTTTGTTATTTTCATGCCGCTCTACGCGTTCGCCGTGAACAATACCGACCGTTTCTTCGGCATTAAAATCGTCGATTTGGTCAGTCAGCTCTTCGCGAATTCGGTCGCCAAGTCCGTTAGCGATGACCCTGCGCGGAACGAGCATAATTGTTAGGTCATACCCCGCCTCGTACAAATACTGTGGCAGCTGGGTGCTTTTACCGCTACCTGTTTCGCCACCAACAATCGTTGCCTTATAGGCTTCAATATTAGAAACAAGCTCAAGCTTATGTTGCATCGCGGGAAGATCAGGATTACCGAGGCCGAGATCTTCAACCGGATGAGGTATACGCTCCCTATATTGATTAAAGATCGTTGTAAGGCGCTCTCTATCTTGCCTCGATTGGCGCTGACGATATTCGATGTTCAGATCTGGCGTAGGCTTGACCCCACGACGCTCGCTACCACGCGTTCGTCGAGAGTAAGGCACCTTTCCGTTCATCCTTTCAGCCATATAGCTTCATAGTAGCACCGCCACCCCTGTTTAGGAAGCATAAACAGGATGAAAAAACAAAGACGCCTCCTATTATTTCAAAACGGCTTCACGCCGGGTTCAGTAAGGGTCTCTACGCCTTACTTCGCTCGGGTTGCAGGGGTTGTTGAAATAATAGGAGGCGTCTTTGTTTTTTAGTATAGATTAGCTATTAACTTAAATAGTCGTGCAACTTCTTCGAATCCTTGTGTTTACGAAGTTTCGCCAAGGCTTTCGCTTCAATTTGGCGAATGCGCTCGCGGGTAACAGCAAACTCTTGCCCCACTTCTTCAAGGGTGTGGCTTTTACCGTTTTCAAGACCGAAACGCATCTTAATAATCTTTTGCTCACGGTCGGAAAGCGTTGAAAGAATTTCTTGTACTTGTTCTTTTAAAAGTTGTGAGGCTGCAGACTCTTCAGGAGTTGCGCTTTCTTCGTCTTCAATAAAGT
>CAMPIW010000025.1 GCA_946886635.1 uncultured Candidatus Saccharibacteria bacterium
GGGGTGTATTAGCGGGCAAAACTATTTCGTCAATCGCTGCAGGTGGATCGCACACCTGTGCCATTTCAGAAGGAGAAATATTCTGTTGGGGTAGTAATGTCTACGGATCGGTAGGTTCTGGTTCAATAGGTGGACAGCGCAATACGCCAATTGCCGTCGTTGGGGACGTCGTCGGAAAAACCGCCACCAATATTACAACAGGTTGGCGTCATAGTTGTGCCATCGCTAACAACCAAGTTCATTGCTGGGGGGAGAATGGAGCTGGTCAGCTTGGCAATGGTCTTACCACAGATATAGCCACGTCGGTTGTCGTTTCAGGACTACTTAGCGGCAAGAACGCAACGTCAATTACTGCTGGCATGGTTAACATTGGGTACAGTTGCGCCGTAGCAGATGAGCAAGTCTACTGTTGGGGAGAAAATAATTATAATCAACTAGGTGCCGGACTCGTCGGCAATCAGACAGAGCCAGTTCTCACCCAGGGGGTACTTGCTGGCCAGACTGTCACCACGCTCATAGCAGGCGGCTCACATACCTGTGCTACCTCGGCATCTAAGTTATACTGCTGGGGTCGAGCCTCTAATGGTCAGGTAGGTAATGGTAGCACCGCCACCTCAGTCGAGCTACCAACGGAAATCTTCCTGCCCAGCTAAGGTTAACTTAAAGTACAGCAAGGGTTGCAACCAGTTAGTCGCTTCACTATACTCATAAGCATAATGCATCCAAAAACAAACACAGCACACCAACACAACAATTTTGTGTTGAAATCTGTTGGTTTTACTATTGTCGAACTGTTAATTGTTATTGTTGTTATTGCTATTCTTGCTGCCATTACTATCGTTGCTTTTAGCGGTATACAAACCAGAGCGGAGGAGTCGAAACTCAAAACCGACTTACATAATGCTGCCCAAAAAGTACTTATGAATAAAACACTCACTGGCGAGCTGCCTTTAAGCCTTGGCGCAATTGATAATAATAAAGGATTTAAAGCGAGCGAAGGAACCAAACTAGAGTATTCAATTGTCGACGACAACCACTTCTATATCACCTCAACTTCGACCGTCAGAAAAGCAAAAGCTTTCTGTTACAACAGCAATGGCGGCATTATCACCGAGGGTGAAGTGTGCCCAGGGCATAGCCCGCCAGAGTATGGCCCGGTTTCCGACCCCGTTGTCCATACCCAAACAGGTGGTTTCTCGGGCAGAGGGGTAGAGCCAAATCCCTATATTCACACCATTACAATTAACTACGATGTTCAGCCAACAGACTACATTTTCGTACTATTTAACGCCGACTATAGAACACTATTAACACTTGAAGATCCAGAGGGGCAATCAATTCCATCACTTTACGGTAAATCGATGGGGGCCTCTGGATACCAGCGTCACTATGCCTTTGGTGTAGGTGGACTTAGCGGCAATCCAACCCTTACCGCCAAAGGTTGTTGGTTTTACGCAGACTGTCGAGAAGATGCAGCTGCGGTCGCGGGGTACTACATTGTATATGTCTTGCGTGGAATTGGTGCAGATCCAACCGTGGCAGCAACCAGCACTTCCTACGGTATCCAGCCTCGTGGCGTTATCGTGGCGCCTGCTTCACAGACCCTTGGCCGTGGCAAGTTAGCCATCTTTAGTTCTTTGTCGTACGCCAACTACACCCCAAGCTTTCTCGATGCCTCAAGCCCAGCGCTCACTTGGACTGTCGACAGCAGTATGCCTAATACAGTTGTGAGAGACGGCATCAGAGCAAAACATGCTTATGGCTCATCATCTGGAACAGTTGAGTACCAAATGCTTACGAACCCTACAACAGGGGGCGGAAACTACCATGGGATGGTATTGTTTACGCTCAATTAAACGTAGTAGGGCAAGCCTATCCTATTGACATTTCCACCTCTAGCGCGTATACTTACATTCGACATACCAAAGACAGTGGCTGCGGAAATAAGAGTATTGCTCAAAAAATCTGCTTAATTTACCACCGAGGAACCATGTAACACATACATATATTCTGAAGTCTTTGGCGATGCGAGGTCCAAAGACTTTTTATATCGCCATTTGTCGGTAACTTAACAACTAGGCCGAATATATTAAAACCAAGGAGATTTTTATGGCAATTAGTCGCGATAAAAAGAACGAATTGGTTGCTGAATTTACTGAGCTTCTAACTAACGCAAAAACAACTGCGTTTGCTAGTTACCAAGGTATTAGTGTTGCTCAAATCCAAGCTCTCCGTGCTCAGGCGCGCGAGAGTGGCGTTACTATCAAGGTCGTCAAGAACCGTTTGGTTCGTGTCGTTCTTGCTGGTATTCCTGCTTACAAGGATGTTGATACTTCTTCATTGAACGGTATGTTGCTTTACGCAATAAGCGCTGAAGATGAAGTTGCACCTGCCAAGGTACTTAGCGAATTTGCAAAGACAAACGACGCTTTGGTTATTACCGGCGGACTTTCACTCGAAGGTGGACTATTGTCTGCTGACGACGTAAAAGCACTCGCTGCACTTCCAAGCAAGTCTCAGCTCATTGCAGAAGTTATTGCTCAATTGCTTTCACCTGTTCACGACGTTACCAACGCGCTTTCGGGCAACTTGCACGCGCTGCTCGACGGTGTTGAAGCTAAAGCAACCAGTTAATTCTGGTAGATGGTTATTAGTAAATGGTAAATGGTAAACCAATTACCAAACACCAGCCACTAACTACCACATACCAATTACCAATCACTACATTAAAAGGAGGCTATTATGGCTGATTTAAAGAAATTCGCTGAGACCCTTGTTGGTCTTACTGTTCTTGAAGTAAACGAACTCAAGACAATCCTAAAAGATGAATACAACATCGAACCAGCTGCTGCTGCAGTAGCTGTTGCCGGACCTGCTGCCGACGCTGCACCTGCAGAAGAAGCTAAGTCTGACTACACTATCGTTCTTAAGGACGCTGGTGCTCAAAAAGTAGCTGTTATTAAGGCTGTTAAAGACATTACTGGTCTTGGTCTTGGTGAAGCTAAAGCTATCGTTGACGGCGCACCTGCTACCGTTAAGGAAAACGCTCCAGCTGAAGAAGCTGAAGCTGCAAAGAAAACACTTGAAGAAGCTGGCGCAAGCGTAGAACTTCAGTAATTCAATCATTCGGCCTTTTGTGAGTTACAATGAAAATATCCCTCACAACGAGGGATATTTTTTATTTTAGCTGCTAGTAACTGTAGATTTTTTTGACAACAGTTTATTTATAACTACTGTTAGCTGTGTGGAAAACGTTTACAAATTATATTTGACTGGAAGTGATCGTTGGAGTAAGACGCACGCTCAACCCAAGGCCTTTAAACTCTTTGGCGACGAACACTGGCTCTTCAGGCGTACTTAACTCGTCGTTATAACTATACCCAATCTCATTGAAGTCTTGTAGACGCAACACATCCTCCACCCGGTTGCGTATAAGCCAGCCCGCATACGCTCCGCGCGCAACCTTGGCATGTACAGTAACAAAAGTTGGCTTCCCAGTTTTTGGGCTCACTGTCAAAAATTTTGGAGAAATAACGCGCGCTTCGTTGACATTTTTTAACACATTTTTCGTATACTCTTTTGCCGATAAGTTAATGATGGGCTGGCCAGTAGGTAGCTGCTCAGTAATTGCATTACCCCAGTAGGTATAAAGGCTTGTAATATTTGGCTGCGTAGTGTCATGCGTATTACCTGGTAATGTATATCCCATTTCAAGACGATACGGCTGAATACTATCGAGTGCACGAAGAACTCCATAGAGTCCCGACAAAATAAATAGGTGGTCATTGGCATAGGCACGGTCTTCAGATGAAAATGTCTGCGTCTGTAGGCCCGAATATATATCACCAAGGAAACTATCGATAGCGGGGAGTTTTGGTGTCTGTGACGAATACCGCTGCAGTAAGTCGTGTGTAGTTTGGGCTTTTGCGGGCGAGAGTGCCATTACTTTTTGTACTGTTTCAACGGGTAGCGTTTTTAAATACTTGGCGAGCTCATGCGCTCGACTATCAAAAACGGGCGTTTGCCCAGAAAAAATCGCACCGTCCGCCGCGCTACGCATCGTTTTAGAAGAATGAATAAGAATAATCACGTGCTCTTATAATAATCGAGCTCTCTTTAAAAATGAAATGGCCACGCTTCAATTAAGAAGCGTGGCGGTCATTTCACCCTTATACAATAAGGAGGCGGATCTTACGGCGGGCGTAGCCTCGTCACCTCGACGCGGTCAGCGCATTGATGTTCAGGTGGGCAAACTCGACGTATGCCAGGTGAAAATCCGGGTGCTTCATCAAGCACGTCTTGCGAAATGCAATGCACACCGCGTGACGTGCACGCGTACGAACGCTCTGATTTTCACTGCTCAGCTTGTCGATGTGGCTGTCAGCGATGTAGATGTCTGCAGTCCAGCCGTCGTGGTGAACTACTCGGTGTGTCGGCTGCATGGCCAATCACACCACCTCCTTATATTGTGTAAAAGATGAAATAAACAAGCATCAAACGATGCCATAATTATATTATAACATAAATATTAAATTTTGTTAAGTGTGTGCTAAAATGGTTACCCTTTACGCTAGATTGGCTTTATTTCGTGAAATGGAGCATAATAGATAGAACCATCTAAAAAGGAAAGAGTCTATGGCGCCAAACAAACGATACGCAACGACACAACGTGCCCAAGAGTTTCTTAAATCGGAAGCTGGCATACAAGCTTATACTGAACTTTTACGAATGATAGGGGATGACAGCTACAACACTGCTTCTTCGTTCTCCCCAAGTGCCGAGGACGGTACACTTTCTTTCATCGACAAACACATGAGTTATCTCTGTTCGCACCTTAGTGTCGATGCCTCTCAATATTTGTCGAATCTCCGTCTCATCACAAAAGTACGCTAAACAGTGTACTTTCTTGACATTTTGCCTCGTAATTGCTATAAGTAAAGCTAATACTACATTCAAAACACATACAGATAAGGAAATGCGAGACCATGTCTGAACTACCGGAAAAGCAAGCAAAACGCCTCCATGCTTTAATTCAAGAAGCAGAAACAAATTTAGCAGCCGCAAAAGAGTTGCTTATTAGCATTATTGGCGATGATGGCTCAATTATTACCCCTAAAGGAAGCCCTAACGACGAAGTTGGTGGCAAGATTGTCGAAGGTGTCTTTGACGGTCAAAAAATGGCCGGCCCAGACGGCAAAGAATACCCTGTACCAGCAAATTATGCCAGCAAGTCAAAACTTGTTGAAGGCGATATCTTAAAGCTTACTATTGCCGACGATGGAAGTTTTATTTACAAGCAAATTGGCCCAACTGACCGCACACAGGTAATTGGTACTCTTGTACAACACGACGGTGCGTACTACGTTGAAGCGAATGGTCGCGAATACCGTATTTTGCTTGCAAGCGTTACGTACTTCCGTATTAACGTGGGCGACCAGGTTACTATTATTGTTCCAACCGACAACCTCGAAGCCACTTGGGCTGCAGTCGAAGCCGCACTTTAGCCGGATATTGCTTTTTTTACATATTTGTAGTGTAATATATATACCTTTTTGCGTGAAAACGTGAAAAGGAGACCTTTACTCATCAACCGGAAGCAGGTTTCGCATGCCCCTCGTGCGTACTCTCCCCATCCCAACAATCACCGAAGTGTTCAAGCACGATCTTCGTCTGCTGTCGGCGCTCAGAAACGCCGGCTTCAAGTCGGTCGTGCCTGTCATGCTGATGCCCCGCGAGGCGCTCATCGACTTCGATGGAATCGCCAGTCCTTCGGCATCGAACGTCACCAAGGCCCTGGCCAGGTTCAACTTCGGCCATCACAGCCTCTGTGAGCGAATGTCGGTTTTCATCGAAGAGCAGTTCGGATCGGTTGAGGATGCGCCCATCAGCATCCTTCAGGTGGCTGTCGTCCACACAGACGTGTCGTGCAGTCGACTACAGTTCGACCCACCGCCCACCATCTACGCGCTCGAAGACCTCGAACCGGAGATGCTGATCGCCGACCTGGTTCGCATGACGAGCCGTGAGGT
>CAMPIW010000026.1 GCA_946886635.1 uncultured Candidatus Saccharibacteria bacterium
CTGCCTCTTAAGCAGAATGTCGTGGGTTCAAGTCCCACCTGACCCTCCAATAAATGACACCCTCGATGATTGAGGGTGTTTTTTATTGCAAGCACCATTGAAGAGTCGGGCTACACTTGCCCCACGGCTCACTAGCAGATATAATCATAAGAAGTAATGGGCATCAAAACAAACATATTTAAAAAGGCTAATAACAACGCGCAAAAATTTGCCGGGTTCACGATAGTCGAGCTATTAGTCGTTATTGTCGTCATCTCAATTCTTGCATCGATTACCGTTGTCGCGTATTCGGGTATTCAAACTACAGCGAAAGATGCGACGATAGCATCTGATTTACGAAATTTTGCCACCAAGGCTCAAATATATAAGGTGGATAATAATAGTTATCCAGCTGCAAATATTCCAAGTTTATCTACCTTGCAGTATTCGGTTACCCAAGGGTCGTATCCAAGCCACCTTGCTTGGAACTTTGATTACTGTCCCAGCGAAGATTTAAGCGAATATGTTCTTACCGCTTACTTAAACAACGGCGAAATTATGTATGTATCAAGCAATAACCTGGCTCCAGTATCTTATGATGTCAGAGATATATTTACACCGGGTGCTGAGGGTAATTGTATCACCATGTTATAACGGCACATCACATAGCGCAGCCGACCGAGCGGGTGTGAGCCAAATAGGTGTTATGGACGAGGATGGAAAGATTGTAGATAACGCGGGTATTAGCGGTAAAAGTTCAACGGGCTGGCGACTATGGACGACCGGAGGTTCGAGTTAGGCTTGTCTTGCCTAGCGAATAAGGATACCTATGAAAAGAGTGGGCAATAAAATAAACAGCTTAGGCTTCACGATTGTCGAACTTTTGATCGTCATCGTTGTTATCTCAATCTTAGCTTCAATTACCGTCGTTGCGTACACGGGCGTTCAAGGTAAGGCACGTGATGCGATTCGTATGCAGCACGGTAGGCAAATTGCACAAGCACTCTCTATTTACTACACCGATCACGGAAATGTCATTGGTAGTAGTGAAGGTGCTGGTAGGAACGGTTGGGGTATTGGCTGGTTTAACAAGGGAGGGCCTAACGATCCAAGTCCCGAGGTTGTTGACGAGGCGTACACGAAATCGATTCTCGATGTTTTAGTTGAAGGTGGGTACTTGAGTCCATCGGTTCACGACCCAAGTGGCGCGTCGGCGTTTGCTGCAGCCGAGCAAGCTGGACAGTACGCGTATATGAAATATCATTGCGGCGACTACACCTCCGCTACGCCAACTACTGCTTATATATTTTTGAAACTCGAATCGATTAGTGAATCCGAACGGATGACATCTGAAGGACTTTGTCCCGAAGGGGATGATAATATATTTGTTAAGAGTTCTTTCGATAATTACGGAATGAATTATTGGATTAAGGTAGGGAGGTAAGTATGAAAACACGTGGGTTTACGATTGTCGAACTTTTGATTGTCATCGTTGTTATATCAATCTTAGCTTCGATTACCGTCGTTGCGTTTAATGGCATTCAAGATCGTGCGCTTAATACATCACGAATTAGCTATGCTCGTAATGCCCTTACCGCTATTCAGATGTACAAAGCGACGCATGGCCAGTACCCTGTTATTCCAGACAGTGCTTATACGACAGGCGGAACGCGCGCAGCTTGTCTTGGTGAGGGCTGGCCGCTTCTACAGGGCGATCCGGTGTGTTGGAATATTTATACTGATGGTGGCGCTCCTGGGTCATCAACCTTCCCGCAAGTCGATGCCGTAAACGATGCCCTGGATGAGGTCGCCAAACTCGGTGATTATCCTCAAGATATACCGTTTTCAGGCACAGATAGTGGTGGTAGACCAGTTGATATGAACGCCATAGTACTTGTTGAACGGCCGGTTGGTGGTAATACTATATTCCCACTTGGTTATTCACTAGCCTACATTTTAGAGGGCACTATAGATACCACCGAATGTGGTGTATCGGGTGCGCAAATACAAGCCTTTGGAGGCGATTTTAACGTAGTGCGCTGTGTTATCGAACTCCCCTAAGAAGTACTAAGTACTCGGGGTTGCAGGCGGGTTTACCGGTGCATCGAGGCGAGGTGCGCCTGCAGCATCGTTCCAAACTGATTTATCAACAGCGAGCCAAGTGAGCCAAACTGGTGAAAGGAAGATGGCAAGGAGGACGAAAATTCCTTCTTTGCCAAGCTTTAGGCCAATGTTGTACATTGCAATGTACATAAATACGACTGAAATAATATTTACTATTGGGATGATCGCGAGTATTGCCCAAAAACCTTGCTGACCACCAATTTCTAAAAGTTTCCAGTTATTGTAAAAAGGTACCCATGCAGCCCATTGTGGAATGCCAGCTTTTTTAAAGATGAGGCTGAGCATGAACGCAAAGAATACATAGAATAAAAGTGAAAATATGAATACAAACAGCACGGTGCCTACTATGGCCGCTGCAGCCGCTTCGTCGCTTACGGCGCTTGTTGTTGAGTAATACGAATCGTCGTAGCTATACTGTGCTAAAGTTGTAAAAATTCCCATATCTTACCTCCTGTTGTGGTTTTATTGTATCACGCATTTTGGTAGGCTAGAGAGATGAAGATACTTGATGGACGCGAACTGGCCGATTATGTAAAAGAGCGTCAAGCAAAGCAGGTGCGAGCACTGCGCCAAGCTTGGAATGTGTTCCCAAAACTTGCCCTTATTGTTGCAAATGACAACCCGGTCATTGATACGTTTGTACGATTAAAGCGTGCGTATGGCGAAGATGTGCTGGTTGATACCGAAGTTCATTCTGTGGCTCAAAACGAAGTTGCGGGACTTATAGAATCACTAAACAACGACCCAACTGTTCATGGAATTGTGTTGCAGTTGCCGTTAACCAATCCGTCTGAAACTGATGCACTTGTTCAGCGCATAGCACCCAGTAAAGACGTTGATGGGCTTGGTTCGGACGAGCAATTCGGTTCTGCTACGGCCACAGCGATTGATTGGCTACTGGCTGGGTATAACGTAACGCTAAAAGGTAAAAAAATCGCCATTGTGGGCCGTGGGCGCTTAGTGGGCACGCCACTAGCAAAATTATGGCTTACGGCTGGACTTGATGTAACAACCTACGATGAAACGACCGCTAATTTACAAGAACCGCTTCGTGCAGCTGACGTCATCGTTACCGCCACGGGAGTTGCGGGGCTGATTCGTTCACCAATGATTTCTATTGGCAAAGTAGTTGTCGATGCTGGCACGGCTTCAGAGGGTGGAGTGATTGTGGGTGACGTCGCAAGCGATATACGCGAGCGTCAAGATCTTACTATAACGCCAGTTCGCGGGGGTGTTGGTCCACTTACAATTGCCGCGCTATTCGATAATGTTATTACCGCGGCGAGAAAAACTGTTCCTGCTGAGGAGTAATTAGGCCATGTTGAGGGCGTCTTTGACGCGTTGCACCACCTGGCGGGGGGTAAGTTCGGCTTTTACAATATAGCTATGAATACCATGGCCACGAATACTTTTTGGCGCTTCTTCTTCGCCGAGGTTTGTAAGAATAATAACTGGAATATCTTTACCCCAAGTTTGTTTGCGGATAGCAGCAAGCGCTTCGTCACCGCTCATCTCTGGCATCTGTAAATCAAGCAAAATAATATCAGGTGAGAAATGCTCAACAAGCGCGACGCCTTTTTTGCCGTTATTCGCAAGTTGCACGTCGAAACCATCCGCTTCAAACTTCATGCGGTACATCTGGCTGATAACTGGATCGTCTTCGATAATAACAATTTTGGTCATATGAGAAAGTATAGCAGTTAATGGGACTATCTGTAAGACCCCTGTTGTGGTAGATTACATGTATGATAGAGGAATATTTGCCGAGTTTTGACACTCTTTCTATGCGAACTGAAAGGGGCGATATATATCGGTATGTGACGGTCACAGAGGCCAGCAATCCCGAGGATGCGCTTTTAGCAAGGCAGGTGCACGCCAAAAGCTACCTTGGCGAAGGCTTTATTCTTGATGACGCAATTGATGAAACAGGCCAGGTTGTACCGGATATTGATAAGGCTCGTGGCGACAATGTCGCTTATTATTTAGGTTTTTCTAAAGAAGGTGAGTCGGTTTCGACACTTCGCAAAGTTACTGCCGAGAGAACAGGTGGCTTTCAAAGCCTGCCAGGGTATCAATTATGTGAAGCAAACTTAAGCGAATCAGGAAAAATTGCGCTCACCGCTGCCGAATTGCAGGGTCGTCCAATTACAGAAATAAGTTCGTTCGGCCACGTACCTGAATCTTCGGCGCATGCGGGGCTTGAGCTACTACGACATGTGCTACAAGAATCACTTGGCACTGATGAGCTATGGTTTTTTACAATGGTAACGCAAAAGTATCAAACACTCGTAAAGCTATTTGGTCCGCGTGTGGTTCAAAAAATTGGTGACGAAGTAGTATTTAACGACTCTCGGATTGGCGATGTTTCATTAACGCCAGCCATGGTTGATACGACCAGCTTTTTTGATGATATAAAAGAGGGAATTTTACACGAACCACAGCACCGCGAGCGCCAACGGCTGTTAAGCTCGCTCCGTAATTTTGCCCGTGGAGTCGATAGGAAAAAGCTGAGTGAAGAAGTGCGCATGTTGCTTGACGACGAGTCTGATTTTAACTTCACTGCCTATGTTAAAGAAAGCGGTGTTCGTCAGCAGCCTGTAGCGTGGTCGCAACCAGTACAGCTTGACGGAGGAAACCGGCTCGACGCGTTGTATGCGAAGCGACTTATTGATGAGGGTAAGGTGCGAGCGGTTGTCGACCCAAGATGGCATGATATTTCTCCAACTATACCTAATAGGAATGGTGATACCCATAACGAGGGCGGTCCGTGGTTTTATTACCCGTGGCGAGAATCGCTCATGCACTTCCCGGGCAAGGCAACATACCGGGAGCTTCGCCAAAAGCGAGATCGCCATCTTGTAACGGCAGATGAGCAGGCGCAACTTTACGAAAAAAACGCCCTGTTTGCCGGCCTTAGTGTTGGAAGTCATGTGCTTGAACATATGACATACGCTGGTATTGGTAGTTCGTATACGCTTGCCGACTTCGATACAGTATCGGTTTCGAATTTGAACCGAATTCACGCGGGCATGGCGCAAGTTGGTGAGCGAAAAACAGATGTATTTGCGAAACAGGTAAGTGAGCTTGATCCCTATGTAAAATTAAAGCTTTTGCATCAAGGCATTACAGAAGAATCACTGAGTGACTTAGCCGACGCGCCTGATATTATTTTTGATGCAGTCGACGATTTCGCCACAAAAGCACTGCTGCGAATGTACGCCAAAGAACACCGTATTCCTCTTGTTATGGCAACCGACGTTGGGTATAAATCGGTGATAGATATTGAACGACACGATATTCGTGACACAGAGTTATTTAATGGTCGTTTGAACCATGAAATGATTGAAGCGATGCTGTCCGGTGAGCTTACGAAAGAACAACGCATGAAAATTATGACTAAGCTTATTGGCTTAAGTAATGCGAGCTTTAGGTTGCTCGAATCTGTTTCTGACGGGTCACTTGAAGGGTTTCCTCAGCTTGAAGTAACAGCAAGTCAGGGTGGAGCGCTTGCGACAATAGCAGCACGAGATATTTTACTGGGTCGATCGGTTCCGTCGGGACGCAGTGTCCACGATGCGCGAAAGTCTATGCATCTATCAGCCGAAGTACCACTGCGCGAAGGGATAGTGATTCTTAAGAAGTTTATAGCAAAGAGCTAGGCCATAGATAAAATCTAGATTATACTGTAAGTGTGATTGAAACGCTTATTGTTATTGGTGGGGTAATAGGGGCGACCGTAGTGGGGCTTTTTGTTTTCACGCGTAACATGCACCGGTGGTCTAATCGATTGTATGGCCTTATGACGCTTTCGTTTGTTGCATTAATGATAGCGAATCTATTTACTTTTGGGTTTTTGAACGATCCATCACAGG
>CAMPIW010000027.1 GCA_946886635.1 uncultured Candidatus Saccharibacteria bacterium
CTTTTACAAAAAGCAGGTGATACAAATGGTACAAGATCTTGAGCTTGAACGCATTAAGGGTGTGCAAGAACGCGCTCACCAGAAGATGCAGAGCGCCTATGTTGCTCGACAGGCAGCATGGAGAGAGCTCGTTTCAGTACGGGAAGAAATGAAGTATGCTCGCGACGCAAAACAACGTGCTTACGAGCTGCAGGGCACAACATGGCAGGCCTTTGTAGATTTGGCCGACCAGCACAATCCGGTTATCGGAAAGCTTTCCGAAAAGCATCAAGCTGCTTACCGGGCAATGACGCAGGCCTATCACGATGCCACCGAGGCATACGCAAATGGCAGGCATGCCGAGGCCGCCGCTCACGCTGCCGACAGGCGCACATATAAGGCCGAAATGCAGGAGCATGCAAGCGAACGACGTGTCCTCGTTGAAGAGCTTCGTGTTGTCAAAGAGGCACATAATCGCACCAGGCCGGAGTTTCAGCGCGCCAAGCAAGAGTTCAACATCGTCAAGCAGAAGTTTGATGAAGCCTGTGAGGTGCATGCTGCGGCTGATCGAGTTTTTCAGGAGGCTAAGGTGGCTTTTGATGAAGCGGCCAAGGCTTTCAGCAATCGGCTCAAGCTGATCAGAGAGGCAGATGAGCGCAGGAGGGAAGATCCGCGAGCGGTTGCTAGAGCGGCCGGTGTTCCGAGTGAATACCTTGACGATGTTCAGATAGATCGCAATAAGCACGGCGGACACAATGTTTACTTCGGTGGCGTGGACGGTCCCGTCGGGCCTGAGCACGCACACTATGCGCTCGACTTGTCTGACGAAGTTTCGTACAAACGCGAGCCTTTCGAACCGCGCGGTCCGCAGAACTTCATCGGCTTTCAAGAGCACGTCGACTAGCTTGCTAGGTAGGTCTGCACAGAGTGTAAATAGAGTAGAGAATCCCGTCACAGCCAGTGGCGGGACTTTTCTTTTAATGTATAAAATCGATAACTTTTCGATAATCCGTTATACTAGAGCTATACAGTTATGCCAAAGTACAGTCGAATAAAGTCGTATAGTCCGAAACGAACAACTAAGGTAAAGAAACCTCTTAAAAAGCATGGTCCAGTCGCAGGTTTTTTCGTAGGGCGCTGGCAATGGTTTAAGAAGTTAAGTAAACCTAAAAAAGTTGCCGTTATCGGCCTTCCTATTCTCGCGTTTCTTGTTTTAACGCCTATTTTTACGTATATATATTTTGCGAACGCTATTTCAGACCCAGATAGACTGATGAACTACAACAATACCGGGGTGGTGCTTCTCGATACATCGGGCGAGCCATTTTATAGTTTTGGGACGGCCGATCGCGGCGAGCGTCTGCCGCTCGATCAGATATCTGATTACACCGAAAAAGCATTGATTTCGGCCGAGGATAAAGACTTCTACGAACACAGCGGCTTTTCATTGATAAGTATTTTAGGGGCATTGTACGCCAACCTTTTAAGTGGTGATGCGACCGGATATGGTGGCTCTACGCTTACCCAACAGCTTGCAAAAAATACACTTCTTTCTAATAACCAAACCATTTTGCGCAAATACCAAGAGCTTACGGTAGCGCTTGCGATTGAGCAACAATACAGTAAGGATGAAATCTTAGACTTATATTTAAATTCTGTGTATTACGGAGAGGGTGCCTTTGGAATTGGCGCAGCAGCGGAGGCTTACTTTGGTAAGACAGCTGCCGAACTTAATCTTGCAGAAAGCGCCATGCTTATTGGCGTGTTGCCGGCTCCATCGGCCTACTCGCCGATAACGGGTAATGCCGAGTATGCAAAAGAGCGCCAAGCAACAGTACTGAGTCGCATGGTAGATAATGGTGTTATTACGCAAGCCGAAGCGGACGCCGCTAAAGCAGAGGAACTCGCCTACGCACCGCAGGGCGAGGGATTAAACAGCACCGCACCACACTTTGCCGAGATGATCCTTAATGACCTATACGATGAATACGGTGAGGAGCGCGTTACTCGTTCTGGATTCCGCGTTACTACAACGCTCGATGCAAACTTGCAGAAATCGGCAAACGAAGCGGTTGATTCGCACATCGGGTTTATTAACCGAAACGGTGGAACAAATGCGTCGGTTGTTGCGATCGACCCAAATAGTGGTGAACTTCGTGCGATGGTAGGAAGCTCTGATTACAACAATACCGATTTTGGAAAAGTGAACATGGCTATTACGGCGCGACAACCAGGTTCGAGCATTAAGCCGCTTTATTACACCGAAGCAATGCAGCGCGGTGTCATTACACCGGCAACAATAATAGAGGATAAAGCAACAAATTTTGGCGGGTATACACCGCTCAATGCCGATCGAAGGTTCCATGGAGATGTTACGGTACGAAGTGCGCTTGCGCGGTCTCTTAATATTCCTGCAGTAAAAGTGATGCAAGACCTAGGTGTAAAAAATGCTGTCGCTGCATTGGAACGATTGGGGCTCAGCACAATAAATGAATCAGCCGATTACGGTCTATCTTTGGCGCTTGGGTCTGCCGAAACGAAGTTAACTGAAATGACAAATGCCTATGCCGCTTTTGCAAACGGCGGTAACCAGTACGATGTAACGACCGTTACAGAAATTAAGGACAAGTTTGATAAACAGGTCTTCAAAGAAGGTTCTCAAACAGCAGAAAGAGTTATGGGTGAGGACGCATCGTTCTTGATTTCTGATATTTTAAACGACGAATCTGCCCGTGCGCCCGTATTTGGCGGTAGCTTAAATACCAATGGATACGACGTAGCGGTAAAAACCGGTACTACTGACGAAGCGCGTGATGCCTGGACAATTGGCTATGCCAAACAACTTGCGGTTGGTGTTTGGGTAGGAAATAACGACAATACGCCAATGAATAATGGTGGTTCGAGCATGGCTGGTCCTATTTGGCGAGCAACCATGTTGGCCGGGCTGGAGGGTCAAAAGAATGAACCGTTTACTGTGCCATCGGGTGTCGTACAGCTCCTTATTTGTAAGAGTAATGGCCTTCGGGCGGTTGGTGGCGGCACTGAGGGGACGTACAAGGAGTACTTCATTCGTGGCGTAGTTCCTACGGGCACCTGTGACGTTCCAAAAGAACCCGAGGATACCGACAAAGATGGTGTAGATGACCCCGATGATGCTTGTGCCGATACTCCAGAGGGTACAGAAGTAGATGAAACTGGGTGTGAAGTGATAGTTGAGGAGGAAGAGGAAGAGGGTACTCCGCCGATCACGGTAGACGCTGATAATGATGGCGTTCCCGACGCTACAGACGAGTGTGCAGATACACCGGAGGGTACAGAAGTGGATGAAACCGGATGTGCTGTTGAAGAACCAACAGAACCTACGCCGCCGCCTGGACAACGAACACCACCAGGGAACAACACTTGAACCTTCACCGGACATTAGGTACGCCAGATTGGGAAACCGTTGATGCTGCTTCGCACAACCGCTTTCAAAAAGTAGCAGCGGCGACTCGCGGTGTTGTGTCGCCGGCTAACGTCATTACGGTAATTGGTTTGACGGTGGTCATTTTCGGTCTAGTGGCAATTTTGAATCAACAGTTTTTGCTTGGCCTTGGGTTGCTCGTTGCTGGGCGGTTGCTTGACGTTGCTGACGGATTGGTTGCCGAACTCACAAAAACGAAATCGCCGCTTGGAGAGATATTTGATGCTGCTGCTGATAAAATTGGTACACTTTTTACGATTATTGTTTTGTTCGTTGCTGATATATCGTATTGGTGGGTAATTGCAGCACTACTTATTCCACAGGCCATTATTCCGTTAGTTATATTTTATAAAAAGCAAAAAGGTATCGGCATTCATCCAACGGTTGCTGGGAAGTTAAGTATGGCGTTTACGTGGGTAGGAATTGCCGGTCTTCTTGTGGCAGAGGCGCTTGACGACGTAGCCGCCTTTACCATCGCCGTCTACTGCGTCATAGGCGTGTCTCTGGTGTTGGGTATGTACACACTGTGGCAGTACGCGACTGGCCGTGATCAGTAATAATTAACGCTAAATAGGATCTTTTTTTAGCCCAAACTTGTACCCTAGGTAACTTGCAATAATGTGCAACACAAACCATACGATAAAGATCCACACATATTGCATTGGGGTGAGAATAACGAAAAAGAGGGAAATGACAACACTTCCAATAATGTAATCAAGTTGGTCAAACGGCATCCATGAGCCGCCTGATTTTATATTTTGTTGGCGCTTGAAAAAGCTTTCAATGGCATCGCCACCGAGCGCGCCAATTGCGAAGAGTGGCCCCAGCAGCAGTACAGGGAGCGCAGCGTAATCAACAGTGCCCGATACATACACAGCCCAGTCAAATTGGGCAGCTAGCAGTTGTTGGGTCCAAAGTACAAGAGTCGCAATAATAATACCGGCTATAAGGCCTCGCCATGTTTTGTGAGGCCCTAGAATTGGATGACCACGAAATGTCCTACCAGCATCGATGGGCGCGTCATATTTTTTTAACAAGGGTATGGCAGCAGCAACCACGGGCACCGCATTGGCGAAGGCGGCGGGTAAAAGAAACCAGATTGCGAAAAGTATATCCTGGGTCATATATTTAGTATACTTGGGAACATGAGCTATTCAACCATCGCCATCATATATAACCCGAATAGTACTGGCTCGAGCGAGCGCCTTGCGAAAGCTTTTGCAAAAAAGGTACAAGCAAAGCTTCCTACTCAAAAAATAGAATTATTAGGGACAACTCACGCCCGACACGCCGAAGAACTTGCGCATGCAATTGCAACGGCATCAAAAAATCCATTGATTATCTCTTCTAGCGGAGACGGTGGATATAACGAAATTATTAACGGCGCATTAAAGGCTAGAAAAAGAGGACATAGTATTACGGTTGGACTTCTTCCGGCTGGCAATGCCAACGACCACTACCATAATGTACATGAAAGCGACACGATTGATTTAATAGTAAATAACAAAACGAAAAAAGTTGATGTACTGAAAATAAAAAGTACAGCGGATGGTAAAAAAATTGAGCGATATGCGCACTCGTATATTGGGTTTGGCCTGACACCGGAAGTTGCGACCGAATTAAATAAAACAAAGTTAAATATTTTTAATGAGGTGTGGCTCGTGGCACGAGGGCTTTTTATAGTGAAGCCCGTTCGTTTAAAAATAGGCCGTAAGGTTCGCTACTACGAAAGCGTTGTTTTTAGTAATATTGATACCATGTCAAAATACTTAAAAATATCTCAGCCTTCAAGCATTACCGATGGTAAGTTTGAGGTTACTATTTTTAGGCGGCGCAGTAAATTAAAGCTCATTCTGCTTTTGCTGCAAACCTCTATTCAACCGGCAAAAGAGGATAGAAAAGCATCTAAATTTGTAATAGATACGGTTGATAAAACGCTCGTTCAGCTCGACGGTGAAATTGTAACACTTGATGGTCGTGCGCGCACCGTAATAACCGTTGAGAAGCGTGCATTAACCTGCATTATTTAAAGTAAGAATATTATTTACCGTTGCGTTCGCGGTGTATGCAGCCAGGCCAACAGCATGGGCGACGAACGCCTTCGAGAAGTTCGGTGTAGGTGCGTTCTACCCGGCGAGCACGTGTTTCGATAAGTTTTGCACCCTCTACCCAACAAATCCATTCATTACGAGCAAGTGGAGTAATGTCGTTCCATTTTTCTATAGCACTTGGGTGGGCGAGCAGCGCCTTTTTTAGGTCGGTAGGAAGTTTGTGGACCGTACCGCCTGGAATCGTTTTGGCAAGGGTAGTCATGCTTCTAGTATAGC
>CAMPIW010000028.1 GCA_946886635.1 uncultured Candidatus Saccharibacteria bacterium
GTACCACGCATAGAATATAAAACCGCCCCTGTTAAGAGGCGGTTTTTGCAATAAAGAACTCTCGCTCTAACATCTTAAGTACTGTACAATAAAAGACGGTAAGAATATTGATATGAATCCAAATGATGGTAGTCGGAGTGGGGGCTCGCCGAATCCTCGCACTCCTCAAGAAGAACAGTCGGCAACTGCAAACGTAATCCGTTCGCAGATTAATGCGCTGTATGGTGACCGGCCTGTTGCCACACCAACGCGTGATCAAGACGATATTAATCCCTACGACCGTACACACCAACCGCATCCGCAGCCCCAAGCTGAACAATGGAAAACTTATCACAGTGCTTGGCAAAATTACTACCAAAAGTACTACGAAGCCTACTATGCACACCAGCAAAAGCAACAGTCTCAACAACCACAGCAAGCGGTACAGCAGCCACAACAAACCCTACAAACCCAACAATCGCAAATTACGGGTATCTTTACTCAACAAACCGACGCTGAAGCAACGGCCGAAGATTTATCAAGAGACCAAGCGCTATTTGAACTTCGCCAAAAACTCCTTGGTAAAGTCCGAAAACAAGCAAAAACAATCAGGAAGAGTAAGCATTTTATTCCAATCGCTGCTTCGCTTGCAGTTGTGCTGATTTTTGTTTTCTTGCAGTACAACAGCGTTCTTATCGCAACCGTTAATGCCTATGTATCACCCGGTGCAATTGATCCGCAAAATATTGTTATTGACCCAACCGGCGACAGCTCAGTAAGTGCCGACCCACGCCTTATTATTCCTAAAATTAATGTTGATGTTCCGGTTGTATACGGGGTAGGGAACGACCACGAATCGCAAATGAAAGCTATGGAAAAAGGTGTGGCACATTTTGGTATTCCGGGCGCCAATAGTCGCCCCGGCGAAATAGGCAATACCGTCCTCTCGGGGCACAGTAGTAACGACCTATTTGATACAGGAGATTACAAATTTATCTTTGCACAACTTGAAAAGCTTGCCGTTGGCGACACGGTGTACGCTAACTACGAAAGTAAACGCTATACCTACGTTATTACCAAAACAGAAGTAGTGAAGCCAACCCAAGTAAATAAACTTATTTACCCAACCGATAAGCCAGTACTCACGCTCATTACCTGTACGCCACTGGGTACGTCACTCAACCGTTTGCTTGTAACAGCCGAACAAGTGAGTCCCGACCCAGCAGAAGCGGCCAAGGCCCCTGCAGGTAGTGGCGAAAGCGGTGACAATACTGAACTTCCTGGCGGAACCTCACCAAGTATTCTCGAACGATTGTTTGGCGCTCGTTAACTTTAACTAAGAATCATTTTAACGCGTTGTAGGTGATAGCCTGTATCGCTTTTCCCAACCGCGTAGAAGAAGCGACCATTTTGGCTCAGGCTAGCGTCAAACCCAGGGGCAACATCCATAATTGCGTAGGTATTTATACCATTAAAGTCACGCATTTTTAGAACGCCGTTATCATCGCTCCAAAGGTGAGCGACATCAAGCCATTTTAGAGTTGACGCTGGTGTACCTGACTTAAGGGTCATAGCGCCAACATCAGTTCGAAGATGTTCAATTTCATAGCTCTTAAATGATTCACCCGACTGGGCAAGCACATAGTCACCGTCGGGGCTTATTGAAAGCGCTGATACCGCACCAGTAAGCTCGAGTGTGGCAAACTTGGCAAGGCTACTGTTATCTTGGTTGCTAGAGCTTGGGTAATCTCCCCTCAAAATCGTTACCGTATTTCCTTCAGCGATTGCGACGTAATCTTTACTAAAGTAGCGTCCGGTAGCAATCATAAGGACCGCGTCGGTAGAGCTTGTCGAATGAAGTACGTGCGCCGATTCATCGCCGTCGCGGTACACACCGGCAACGCGTTTCGTTACATCGGTCGTGTCAGTACCAACATAACTAATAATTTTATTATCAAAAATTTTAAATGAATCGACGTGAGTAATAAATGCGCGCGAAATTGTACCAGCCGATAAATCAAGTTTGCGAATCGCGCCGTCAGTTGCTAGCCCATACAAAATTTTTCCACTTGTTCCGGCAAATTTTAGATTCTTAAATTCAACGCCAAGTAACCGTGTAACGTTAATCGTTTCGTCAGCATTTTGGGTATCAACCACGAGCCATTCGGTTTTATCGTCGTACATATGTTTCACAAGAACATACCGACTCCCGCTATCCCACGAAGTAATTCCAAACGAATGAGTAACATCTTCTGTCGTTGGTTCGCTATACGCCTCTGCAGGAATAGTAATGCTTTCACTTCCCACTTCTTCAGAGCGAAGATCAACTAACTGGAAGATTGGCATGTCGACTTTTTCCTGAGCAAGTGCCCACTTTCTATCTTCTGAAATAACCAGCCCAGAAAGCGTCTCGTAATCCGTGACAGTTGTGACGGGAAGTTCTTTAGGAACAAGGCGAGTATAATCTAACCAGGTTAATGTCCCAGCAGTTAAATCGAGTGTTCTGAACCAATCTTCATAACCATTTTTTGACATTTTAACCGTGTGGGTACCGGCAATAACCGTTTGCTTGTTGGGCGTGCGGCTTCCTATGTAGCGGTCATCAACTGTAACGTCAGCACCATTTGGCATAGAATCAAACTGCAGAAGCGCACCCTGTTCAAGCCGACCATTGCCACTATCGAGACGATACCCTAGCATAAACAAAATTGTCACCGCGGCAAGAATAATAACCGCTAGGGTTGCGATGCTCGACAATATTACGCGTCGAATAATGAATTGTTTTTTCGAAGGCTTCTTAAACATAGTCCGTTCCATAAAGTATATCAAAACTATGATGATATTACGATTAAAATTAGGGTTGCATAAGCGTCTTGTTGGTTCTAGTATAGAGAGTAACACTGTGTGGGGGTAACGTATCACCACCTGTATATAATGCGAGAACCTGCGAGGTAAATAGAATTCATGGCACCCCACAAAACTGTCACCATAAACGGACGCGCTTACGACGCCGTCACTGGTCTTCCTGTTGAGCCTATCTCAGTTACAAACCCTGATAAAACATCTATTAAAAAGACACCTACACCGGCACCGGCCAAAAAGCCTGCGCCAAAAGTAAACCGTGGTACAGCTACTTCTGAAATGGTACATAGCTCAATGCAACGCTCGCAAACACTCATTCGCCGTGCTACAAAAAAACCTGCAGTACCAAATAAGCCAATTACAAAGCGCTCATCACCGGGCCGCCATATGGATATTGCAAAAAGCACGAGTGTCGCTCGTTTTGCTGCGCATCCAAAAGTAGAAGCACCGGCACCAGTAGCAACGACTGCTACAAAAACAACAAAAGCTCCTTCAAAATTTAAGCGAAAGCCAGTAAAGCCAACAAAGTCAGCTGCGTCAAAAGTCGATACACCAGCTCGTATTCATCCACTTGCGCAGCGCGCCCTTCATCGAAATGAAGCTAAAAAACCGGTCGCCGCAGCCGCCGCACCAGGCACTGCAAAAGAAATTAAAGATGCAGCAATTTCAAAAGCGTTGGCTACACCAACTCCAAAGTCAAAAACGGTCACAAAAAAGAACGCAAAAGGTCGCGAAAAAAACCTCCGAAAATTCGTTATTATTGGAGCGATTGCACTTGTCGTCATTGCCGCATTGTATGCAGCGTGGCGATTTATTCCAAACATTTCAGTGAGTATTGCGGCTGCTCAGGCAGGCATTGAAGCCTCGTACCCTGAATACACGCCCGATGGCTTTTCACTGAGTCAACCGGTAACGTACAGCGAAGGCGAAGTTGACTTAAAGTTTACTTCTAACAGCAACGATCACTATTACACCGTTTCCCAAGCACGGAGTTCATGGGACTCATCAGCCGTGCTCGATAAAGTTATCACACCAGCGGCTGGTGCAAATTACGTTACTACTAAAGAACGTGGCCTTACTATCTACACCTACGACATGAGTGCTGCGTGGGTGAATGGCGGTATTTTATACCAAATTGACAGCAATGCACCACTTTCTGGTGATCAAATTCGCCGAATCGCAACCAGCCTTTAATATAAGTTCGCTTTCTCATTCTCCAGAGGTAGTGCTATACTAATAGTAATTATGACGACTGTTCGAACTCGATTTGCCCCAAGTCCTACTGGATTTATGCACGTGGGCGGTGTACGCACCGCACTATTTGCGTGGCTTCTTGCAAGGCAGTCAAAGCCAGCAGGTGCATTTATTCTTCGCATTGAAGATACCGATAAAGTCCGCGAAGTAGCGGGGAGCATTGCCCAAATTGAAAATAGTTTAAAATGGCTCGGCATCGCCTGGGACGAAGGTATCGATCAAGGCGGGCCGCACGCGCCATACAAGCAATCTGAACGACTTGAAATTTACAAAGAATGGGCGCAAAAACTTATTGACAGCGGGCGCGCGTATGCTGACCCGTACAGCCAAGCCGAACTTGAAACATTTCGCGATCAAGCTAAGGCCGAAAAACGTCCGTTTTTGTACCGCGACCATCGCCCAGAAAATCCGCCAATTTGGGACGGATCACAGCCACTTCGTTTTAAGTCTGACCCAAAACCATACACCTGGACCGATGCCGTTATGGGTACACTTTCAACAGCCGAAGATGCCGTTGATGATTTTATTCTCATGAAAAGCGACGGCTATCCGACGTATAATTTCTGCCATATTGTCGACGATGCCATTATGGGTATTACGCACGTTCTTCGTAGCCAAGAGTTTATAAGTTCGACGCCAAAATTCTTAAACTTATACGAAGCTATTGGTGTTGAGCGCCCAACGCTCGCAACACTTCCATTTGTTATGGCAATAGACGGCAAAAAGAAGCTTGGTAAACGCGACGGTGCAAAGGACATCCTTGAATACGGCAAAGAAGGATACCTTCCCGAAGCAATGGCAAATTTCTTGGCAACCTTGGGCTGGAACGACGGCACAGAACAGGAAATATTTACTATAAACGAGCTTATTGAAAAGTTTTCACTTGACCGTGTTCAAAAAAGCCCAGCACGCTTTGACGAACAGCGCCTGCTTTGGCTCAACGGCCAACACATACGCCTACTAAGCCTCGACGAACTATACGAACGCGTTGTTAATTTCTGGCCAACAGCTGCTGACGCCGCAAATAAAGAAAGCAAAAAAGAAATTCTTGCGCTCGTTCAAGATCGCTTAAAAACGCTTGCCGATTTACCAATTCTTACCAGTTACTTTTTTGAAACACCATCCATTGATCTAGAAATGATTGCAGGCAACAAACAACTTTCTAAACTATCAGACGATGAAATCATTTCACTCCTTAACGACAGTCACGAAGCGCTTTCGAACTCAGAGTTTACCGCCGAAGCAATTCAAGAAACGCTCAATACACTACTTGAAACAACCGGTCAAAAACCTGGAATCCTGTTCAGTTTAATTCGCCTCGTCGTATCATGGGCGCCATTCAGCCCCGCACTAAATGAAACTTTGGCAACTCTTGGCAAAGAACAAACACTTGAGCGTTTAAAAACAAGTATCGAAGCTATCAACTCTAAATAGACAGTTTGTCGTTCAGATGGCAACCTTTGCAAATGCATCCGGAACTGGCTTCACGCAAAGAAGTATAAGGGTC
>CAMPIW010000029.1 GCA_946886635.1 uncultured Candidatus Saccharibacteria bacterium
GTAAGTTTTTGTTCCATCTCTGTAATTATAGCACGGGGTTGTTGTAAAATTCTTCCTAGCCTATACTGAAATTACCTATGTTAGATAGTACAAAACGGATGGGCTTTACTATAGTAGAACTTCTTATCGTCGTAGTTGTGATTGCCATTTTAGCTGCCATTACTATTGTGTCATATAACGGTATACAAGAGAGGGCACGCGTCGCAGCGATTAGCGATGGCCTAAAAAGTATTGAGAAATCAATGAACCTTTGGATTATAGACGATGGTCTCACGCAGTGGCCTGATGACCCTACGGCTGGTGGAGGTGTACCGTTTTCAACAATGATTGCTGACAACCCAACCCTTAAAAGGTATATGCAGACAGTGCCAGCAGTGCCTGGCATCAATACCGATGAATGGTTTTACGATAACGACCACGATGTTAAGCCATCCTGCTATAACGCCTATTCTGGCGTTAATATTGGCCTCCGCTATATGCCAAGTACAGCTCTTGCTCAAAAGGTCGATGACCAAATTGACGATGGAGACCTTAACTGTGGCAAGGTTCGTCTAACTGGTACAGGCCTCTTGTTTTATTCACTTTCCTTCGATGAGAATGTAATAAACTAGTAGCCGTTTATTTCGCAGCGCGCACTAACCCAACGAACAGCGGGTGTGGCCGTGATGGTCGGCTCTTAAACTCGGGATGTGCTTGCGTGGCAACAAAATACGGGTGATCTTTTGCTTCAACGTACTCGACCAGTTTTTTGTCGGGTGATGTTCCAGAAATTTTTAGCCCGCCCGCTTCAATATCTTTTATAAATTTTTTATTTACTTCGTAGCGATGACGGTGCCGCTCGATTGTTTTTGACTCGCCGTAAACTTCGGCAACTTTCGACCCCTTAGTAAGTACTGCTTCATAATCTCCAAGCCTCAGCGTGCCACCGGTAGACTCTTTACCCTTTTGCCCCTCCATAATGTAGACAACGTCTTCCTTTGTATCTGGGTCGAATTCGCTACTATTAGCATTTTTTAGCCCTGCTTTACGTGCGGCTGCAATAACCGAGACCTGTAACCCTAAACATAACCCCAAATACGGAATTTTCTTTTCAAGAGCATAGGTTGCTGCTTGAATTTTTCCTTCAATACCGCGCTGTCCAAACCCGCCAGGAACAAGAAGTCCGTCAAGACCATCAAAATCGTGTTCGGCGGCTTCTTCCGCGCTTACCCAGCGCAACTCTAGGTTTACTTCTTCGTGCCATGCTGCCGCTTTTAACGCCTCTAAAACAGAAATGTAGGTGTCTTCATTATCAAGATACTTCGCAATTAACCCTATTTTTACCGTTTTTGGAAAGCGTGTGTCCTGCGCCTCTACAAGTTGGCGCCACTTCGAAAGGTCGGGTTTTTTTGTATTTCCAGTGAAGCGTTCGAGGACCGGCCCAATACCACTGGCGTATACCGTCAGTGGGACTTCGTAAACGGTGTGTGCATTAGGAAGTAAAATTACTGCATCTTCTTCAATGCCGCTAAAACGAGCGATTTTTGCGGCAATACTGCCTGGAGCAGGTTCGTCGGTACGCACTACAACACAGTCTGGAACGATACCAAATCCACGTAAATCGTTGAGTGCATTTTGGGCTGGTTTTGATTTAAATTCTTTACTTGTTTGAATAAATGGCACGTAAACAACGTGGACATAAAAACAGTTTTCCCGACCAACTCGGCTAGCGAAATCGCGAATGGCTTCAACAAAACTAAGGCCCTCGTAATCACCTACCGTCCCTCCAATTTCAACAATATGAATATCTGACCCTTCTGCGGCGGCAGAAATTGCATCTTTAATTGCGCTGGTGAGATGTGGCACCAACTGTACCGTTTGGCCGTTAAATTTACCGGCGCGCTCGTCGTCAATAAGTTGTCGAAGTAGTTTACCCGATAGTGTGGTATTTTTTTGTGTAAGTTCAATATCAAGAAATCGTTCGTAGTGCCCAAGGTCGAGATCAGTTTCGGCGCCGTCTTTTGTAACAAAACACTCACCATGCTCGCGAGGATTCAAAAGACCCGCATCCACATTAAGATACGGGTCACATTTTTGAATTGAAACCTTAGCGCCTTTAGCCTGCAAGATGGCACCAATGCTGGCCGCAGTAATGCCCTTCCCTACCCCGGAAAGTACACCCCCAGTTACAAAGATAAATTTTTGTTTATTCCCCATTTCAGCCTTCACCTCCATGGGATTTCATTGTAGCACCATAGCATGTAAGAGCGCTATGGGTAGAGTGTTGTAGTATTGTCACTACGCTAGGTGTAGCGTTTAGCGAAGTGAAAGAGCTGAAATATCCGAACCCTTTGGATACTGCGCAAGTGGCTCGTTATCCATCGCCCATGACTCTTGAAGTGGAGCAAGAATCTCCCAAGACCGTATCACCTCATCGCTACTGGTAAATATCTCTTTCTTGCCTTCAATTGCCTCAATAAGAACTCGTTCGTATGCATCAAGATGCCGGCCGTCTCGCGCCATAAGTAGCGATTCGTCAAATATGTCTTCGGTGCCATCTGCATACTCGATACTCACCGCAGATCGCTTTTTTTGTAACGCCTTGCCGGTAAGTAGCCTAATTGGGACACCTTTCCAAGCAGGGTCGGCACTTTCGAGCTTAAAGGCAACAAATGTTTCAGTTTGGCTACCGGGGTTTTCAACTTCATCTTGATAGCCTTCGTACTGAGCTCGGGCCGCCATGTCTGGTTGAACAGACAGTAAACTATTGAGCGCCGCTAATCGCTGCGCAGGAAGGCCCTGGGGCCGTGGGTTCTGCATCAGAACGAGCGAGAGTAGCTGCATAAGGTGCCCCTGAACAAAATCGCGCAGTGCGCCCGTTTGCTCGTAAAACTGCGCTCGCCCTTCAATGCCGATTGATTCGGTTGCAAGCACTGTAATGGCCTTAACTGATTGATTATTCCAGCTGTGGTGGTGATTTTCGGCGTTTTGGCGCAAACGAAGCAGTTCGGCCGCAATTTCCTTACCCATATAGTGGTCAATTCGGTATAGCTGCGTTTCGCTAAAGTACTGCGCGGTTCTATCAATAAATTCTTTTGCAGAGGTAAGGTCAAACCCGAAGGGTTTTTCAAATAACACCTTGTAGTCTGGCGTGTTCATGCCGGCCTGACCTAAAAAATCGACAATACTCGTAGCGGCACCTGGTGGAACCGATAAATAAAAGAGTGTTTGGTCGGCATGCTGAGCCTCGAGGTACGTTCGCAACCTATCGTACTCGGCAATTTCGGCAAGATTTACCGACACAATTTCAGTTCTATCTACAAGAAGCGGGTGTTCTTTTAATAATTTCGCCTTGTCGACCGTTTGCCGTGAAACGCCAACAATCGAAAGGTCGTCATATGAGCCGGTTGCGACAATACCATCAAGGGCAGGAAGAAGCTTGCGTCCCGCAAGATCTCCCGTTACGCCAAAAATAACAAGTTGAGTCTTCACTATATTAAGTATAGCATGCGCTATAATCCGTGCCGATTAATTTAGTGCCCGTACGAACTACTGGCAACCAAGACACATAGTAAGGTCGGCTGGGTCGAGTGGTGCAGCGGTGCTCGTTGAACTTGATTGCTGTGCATTTTCGACAGCTGAAGCCATCATTGCGTCAATTGCTGCGAGCTTTTCGTCTAGGCTCATTTCGTCTGAGATGATTGTGTTTGCGTTTACGCTCATGTTTGTATCCCCGTTTCTTATTTGTAGTGCTTATGTTTAATTATTATACGCCACATATAGTGCTTGTCCATAGGTATTTAGGTGTAAAAATACCAACAGTTTCCGGTCGATTTACTACTGTTAAATACCCCTATCGGAAGCCTGTATGCTGTTGCTTTTTCAAAAACTGGTATTATTTTGCCAATTTTCGCCTCTATGAGCTGTTTTGCTTCTGTTGTTGCGGCCACATCAAGCTTGCTTACTGTGCCGTTAATGTAGATCCCTTTTGGTCCGCGACTCGCGTCTGGTGAAAAAAGCGTGAGACTGACGCGCGGGTCTTTTTCAACGTTCATCGAGTGTTGGCGGTTCTCATCGGAGAACCAGTAGACTGCCTCGTCATCAGAGAAAATGTGCACCGGGCTGATCCAGGGCGAACCATCTGCGTTGATGGTTGCCACAGCTCCCACAAGATTTTCGTTTAAAATTGCGCGCGCTTCGTCTGTCATCGTGTTACTTTCCGCCGTTCACTTCGTAAGAAGTGTTTGTGCTTTCAAAGAAGTTCACAAGCTCAAGTGTGTCGTTGGCAGCTGCCATCCACTTAGCCGGGTTAGAAACGTTGTATTCAGGTTCGAACCCAAGCTCTTCAAGGCGACGGTCGGTCATGTACATAACGTATTGATTTACGTAGTCGGCATTCAAGCCAAGGATTCCCTTTGGAAGCATATCTTCGTTGTACGCTTTTTCAAGCTCAACAGCCTCTAAAATAAGTGCCCTGATTTCAGCTGCAAACTCTTCGGTTTGAAGTTCTGGGTTCTCGTCGAGAATTGTAAGGAGCAAGTTAATACCGAAGGTAAGGTGTAAGTTTTCGTCGCGGGTAATCCAGTCAAGCAATGACCCAACATTACGAAGGAGGTTTCGTTGACGAAAACTCATACCAACCATAAACCCACTGTAGAACCAGATACCTTCAAGTACAATGTTGTACGCTACGAGGCTACGAACGAAGTCCTTTTTACCTTCAAGTGAGTAAATATCAAGATCTGGTGAAATCATCACTTCGAGGTGCTTTTTTTGGAAGTCTGCCTTATCAGCAAGTGATTTTTTACCGAAGCCAGCCGCATAAATTTCTTCTCGGTCGAAAGGAAACGTTTCAATAATGTATTCAAACGTCATGAAGTGGTTTGCTTCTTCCCACATTTGCTTTGAAAGGTAAATTTGCGCCTCGGCGGCATTTACGTATGGGTAAATACCAAACGCTAACGACTTATTAATAAGAAGTTCGTTAGGGTTGAGGTAGCTAATGACGGTTTTTAGCGCGTGCTTTTCTTCTTCGGACATTTTTTCGAAATCCGAAAGGTCTTGCACAAGTTGCACTTCATTTGGAAACCATGTGTTTGCAACGGCTTGGTTGTAAAGATCGTACGCCCACTGGTAACGAATTGGTTTTAGCTGTAGCCCATCGCGCAGCCCTGAGCCTAAAATTCCTGTTGCGAGGTGATTATTTGTGTCTGCCATAGTACTCTCCTTCTTACTTTTTCCACTCATTACTTATTTTTTTGCAAATCCGAAGCCAACCCTACGACTACCATCTTGCTTTTTAACTTGCTCGGCTTTATTTGACTTAACGGTCGTTTGTTCTGACTGGTGACGAGGTTTCACGTGCAGGTAGTAGGTTGTTTTAAGACCACGCTTCCATGCTTCGAGGTAAATTTTTTCATATTCGTCAATATCGCGTGTTTCAAGGTACATGTTACGGCTAATTGCTTGGTCTACCCATTTTTGTGCACGGGCCGCAACTTCAATGAAGGCATA
>CAMPIW010000030.1 GCA_946886635.1 uncultured Candidatus Saccharibacteria bacterium
ATTAAGTAACGCTGAGAAGCCTTTCAGTTATTACTCAGAAATAAATTTTATACTTTATATATAGTAAGTAAGGAGTTACATATGACAGTACGCGAACAAGAACCAGTGCGAGAACGAGACACCGTTGTAGTTGAAGGTGACCGAAGGTCATCATACGGATGGTTAATTGGGTTAGCAATAGCAGCGCTGCTCATACTACTATTCTTTATGTTTGGAGGAATGAGTTTATTCGACGGGGCAAACAACGGTACTGACACTATAAACGTAGATACACCCGATAACGTACAAGTTGAGCCACCTACAGGACAATAAGTACAACGCCAATAGTACAAATTAAAGCAGCTAGTATTTTTCTACCGATTCGATTGCGCTCGGTCGGTAGAAATACTAGCGCCAAGAGAACGGTAACAATAATTCCAGTTTGTCGAAGAGGTGAAACAAGTGCAAATGTCCCCTCTTTATATGCGTACAGCATAGCCAAACTACCTATTCCGTAAAACACCGCCAGTACTATTAAGATTAGAAGTACTTTTGATTTTAATAATGGTTTTATTTTTTTTATAGACTTCGGACGCACCAGAAACGTAACAAGCGCCGTCACTACAAAACTAATTGCCGCCCACGATAATGTATCGGTATAGCGACCAACGTATGACCAGGCTGCAGTCGCAATACCAAATAACAACCCAGTTAATAAGCCGAGCCATACTCCTTTCTCTTGAAAAACTGTACCAATTTTTTTAACCAATAAACCCACGCTCAAAAATATAAGCACGGTTCCAAGCACCTGCAAAATCGTCAAACTTTCTTGAAGAAGTGCAATACCTAAAATCATGATCCAAATTGCTTGGGTAGCAAATAATATAGAAAATGCCGATGCTTCAACTTTTTGGAGCGTCTTTGCGTATACAATATGTCCAATTCCAAAAAGTACAATCGACAAAATCGCAGGAACAATCATGGTTTCAATACCAGGGAGCTTAAAGCCAGCGCCCAGCGCAGCAACCATCAACAAGACTCCAACTATACCCTGAAAAATAACAGCGTAGGCAAACGGGTCTATTTTGTTTTTATGAAGAAGGACGCGCTGTAAAATAATCGCTACAGATAAGCTCAGTACGCTTATTAAGGTGAGGAGTTGCCACGACATCAATACGCCTATGATACACCCGACACTGCAAAATAAAAACTATCGAACGTTAATTTTATAATTTACGCCGTAAGCGGAATCCCACGAAGTAACAGTCGGGAAGCCCGCTGCAGTACCGTCATCGCAAATACTATCGGTAAACGTACCGTCTTGCGGTGAGCCTTCAAGTTGTGCAAGTAAGTAAACGACAGGTACGGCATCTTTTTCACAATGAAGAACCATGTAACGAGGCTTTCCGGCACACTCAGGTGTTCCACCGGCACAGCCACTTGGGTCGAGAATGGAACCGACTTCCGTATACCCTGCATCAACAAGACATTGGCGGGTACTTTTTGGATACAAAGGCTCCGTGGTATGCCACCAACCACTCCCCTCACCGTTGGCACCGCAACCGCTTCCTGGACCAAGCATATCCGAATCAACTTGGGCTGCATAGACATTTAGAACCTTCGAAATAGTCGATAGATCATTTTTTCGGATGGCGTCTTTCGCCTGTGATTGGATGCCGGTATAAGCTACAACAGTAATCGAAGCCAAAATAGCTATAACAACAATTACAATAAGGAGCTCAACAATAGTAAACCCGGTTTTGCGGTGAAGAGTGCGTGCCCACATATATACTTAGTATACAGCATATGCTTTATACCTTGTTCATAATCTCAATGGTACCCCGGGCTGGAGTCGAACCAGCGACCTTAGGCTTAGAAGTCCTCTGCTCTATCCAACTGAGCTACCGGGGCGTGTTGGTATGAAAATACCCCTGTTATTATAGCAAACTCTCAGAATTACCAGGTATACTAGAGTAAAGAGAGTTTAGGAGGGATCACTATGCAAGATAACGGACCAAAGCCTTACGTTATAAATATCGAAAGCCTTACACTTGAAAATGAAAATTTTCGTACCGCTGTGTGGACAGGCAAAAACATGCAAATGACACTCATGGCAATTCAGCCAGGCGACGATATTGGTGGTGAAGTTCATGAAGACCACGATCAATTTTTGCGTATCGAACAAGGAACCGCGCGCGTTGAAATGGGCCCCTCTGAACACGAAGTGCAAACATGGGAAGCAGAAGATGACTTCGTTATTTTGGTACCAGCAGGGTATTGGCATAACGTTATTAATACAGGTGAGCAAACATTAAAAGTTTACTCACTTTACGCACCGCCCGAGCACGTACATGGTACCGTTCACGTTACTAAGGCAGAGGCTGAAGCAGCAGAACACGATCACTAAAAAATAACTCCGGGACAAAACCCGGAGTTTTACTTTTCTAGACTATTCCCTTTATTCTTCACAGCCCAAAGCATACTAACAATCAGTGCAACAAACGCCCCTAAAAGCCCCGCAAGCATGTCGATAACCGTATCCCCTAATCCACCAGCTTGCATCGACGTACCCAAAAGCATGTCGCTCATGTACTCATACACTTCCCATACGGCAGAGAATGCCACGGGCGTCATAAGAACGACTGAATTTTTAAACCAATGCGGAAGTGAATGCTGTATCGATTTTTCTGCGTTCACTACTAGAATAAGCCCGAACCAGGCCAGCAACACTCCGGAATAGAAATGCACTATGGTATCCCAGTGCGGAATAGATGCATATCCACCAAGCGAGCTGCCAATGAGCGAGCTTACGCTTATAAATGCGGCGAAGGCTACTTGAAACCGAGCAGAAAGTTGGATGCGAGTGACAAGGGTAAAAAACACAGGAACCCACAGGGTAAATAAGTTAGCAACAAGCAAAAGCCAGTATACGTTCGTGCCAGAAAGAGCGGCGATGATGCCGAGGGCAATCCAGGCTATCTGGAATATGAGCGCGATAGCTAGGGAGCGCTTAAGCGATACGGTAGGCATAGTGTGATTCACATGTCTAGTATACTCTTCGAAGACACTAGGAGTAGGGTTATAGAAAAAAGACTTCACATGGAAGCCTTTTTACATAATCTCTTTGGTGCGGGCGGAGAGAATCGAACTCTCATCGCTTGCTTGGAAGGCAGGCATATTAGCCATTATACGACGCCCGCATAGATAGATATTGTAGCATATTTAAATCTTTTGCTCAATCTGTTACAATAGCTACTGCTAGACACATTTCCACAGTGTCAAAATATAGCAATACCCTTACGGCGGGTGTAGCTCATTTGGTTAGAGCGTCGGGTTGTGGTTCCGAAGGCAGAGGGTTCAATCCCCTTCACTCGCCCCAAATTTATATACAGTCTCGCGTTAATGGCGAGACTATTTATTTTCAGCGTCTTTAGGTGTCCCGCTTGCTATCTGGTCGGCTTGTTGTTTCGAACCAAGAATCGCCACAACTTGCTCATGGGTAATTTCAATTGATCCACCGGGGCTTACCTCATTCGAAAGAAGCAGTTTAGCAACGGTATTTTCAACAGCTCGCTGTACAACGCGGCGCATTGGACGAGCACCAAGTCGTGGGTCATACCCAGCTTCAACTAAGTACTCTTTTGCCTCGGGTGAAACGGTAACAGTAATTTTTTGCTCAGCCAAATTTTTATTAACGTCGGTAAGAATTAAATCAACAACTTGCAACAGCTGAGGTTTACTAAGCGGCCCAAACACCACCATTTCGTCAAAACGGTTCAAAAACTCAGGGTGGAAGATATGACTGCTAATAAGTTCGTTCACAAACGTTTCTTCGAATTGCTGCAAACTATAGCCACGTTGAATATATTCTTGAATACGGTCAGATCCTGCGTTGCTTGTCGCAATCACAACCGTATCCCTAAAGCTAATTTCTCTATTACGAACATCTCGCAAAATACCCTCGTCTAGAAGCTGCAGTAATGTTGTTAAAACGCTCGAATGCGCTTTTTCAATCTCATCAAGGAGCACTACACTAAACGGTTGCTTCATCACTTGTGCTGTTAAACTTCCCGAATCATCCGCGCCGTCGGCAATCAAACGCGCAACATCGTCGGGCGAGACAAATTCATTCATATCAAGCCGAATAATATTTCGTTCACCACCGTAATAAACGGCCGCTAATGATTTTGCGAGCTCGGTTTTACCTACACCAGTTGGGCCTAAGAACAAGAACGTTCCTACTGGCCGATTTTGATTACGAACCCCCGACCTTGCACGGCGCAGCGCATCTGACACAACGCTTACCGCCCGCTCTTGGCCAATCATCCGCTCGTGAATAAGCAACTCTAAGTTAAGCAATTTGTCGCGCTCACCCGGATCGTCGGCATTGGCGGTTTTAACACCGGTCATTTGTTCAATAGCCGTATTAACCGAACGTGCAGAAACTAACCCGCCATCTTCTGGATATTCGGCCGCTTGCTCTAAAAGTGTAATGGCTTGGCCTGGCATTGCGGCATCATACACATACCGCTGACTTAACCGATACGCTTCTTTTAGCGCCTGGTACATGTACGTTACACGGCGCCTATGTTCAATCAGAGGAAGGTAATCTTCTAGCACCTTCAAAGTATCAGCTTCGTCGGTTGCCTGAATAACAATGCGGTTCATGGCATTTGTGAGCGCAGGAGTGCGTTTACTAATTTGTAAGAACCGCTGCTCGTCCATCGTCATAATCATCCGTAAACGCCCCGCTTCAATAATAGGAAGTAGTAGTGATGTTAAGTCAACCGAACCAACGCCTTCTTCAAAAAAGAGTTCGGCATTATCAAAACAAATAATGATATTTTTTGCAGCAAATGCCTCACCAAGCAAACTGCTCATTAGTCCCTCAAGGCCGCCTCGCCCATTAGCGGCCGTTAGTATACGTGAGGCATCAAGCATAAACACCTGTTGATACCATAGATCTTTTGGTACGTCTGGTGTTGGCCGAATAAGTTTATTGGCAAGCTCGTATACCAGTTCGGTTTTACCAATCCCATCTTTTCCAATGAGCGCAATTGTTCCGCCGCTACCATTAAGGCCCGAAATCAGCTGCCTAATAGTTTCGGTGCGAACTTCGCCACGTGCCATCGTGCCACCCTGAGAAATGTTAGTACCAAACTGCGACAAGTTTGGAATCCAACCAAACGACCAATCTCGGCCAATACCGCCCGGTTGCTTAGTGCGCTGCGTCTTATTTGCAATCAGATCACTTAAATGGTGGTACCACTGGATACCCTTCAACAGATCCTCTTCATTCAGTTGTAGGTGACCCAACAATGTTTCACGCGCCGGTAATTGACGAATCATCGCCAAAATAAGCACGCCTGGGCTCACTTTTCCGTCAACACTATCGGCAATTTTCAATGCTTCTGTAAAAATGGCGCTTGTGTGCTCAGGAGAGTCAGAACTTACCTCTTTCAAAAAGCTACCACCAATTCCAAACCGCACTTCAAAAA
>CAMPIW010000031.1 GCA_946886635.1 uncultured Candidatus Saccharibacteria bacterium
ACACTATTCGTCGTAAGATTTTGGAAGGCGAGGACATTAAGGGTGAAATCGAACGCCTCATTGAGGCTAAAGTTCGCGAACTAACCGTTGTTCCAGCCAAAAATAACAAAAACTTTAACGTTTTGTTTGAAGAAGTTTTCCCGCTCAGTGACAAAAAGCTTAGGGCCATTGGCATCGAGAAAAGCGATAAAAATCGCTACGAACTTGCACTGAAAGAGGTGAAAAAGGCCTACCTCACCAAAGAGGAAGAGCTTGAAGCTGAAATCATGCGTAAAGTTGAACGCGAAGTGTACCTGCAAGTGCTTGATACGCTGTGGATGCAACACCTTGAGAACATGCAGCACCTTCGTGAAGGTATTCACTGGCGCAGCGTTGGGCAGCGTGACCCATTGGTTGAATATCGCAGTGAATCACAAAAATTGTTCGATAGTCTTCAGCTGACGCTCCGCGATGAAGTGCTGCGTGCAATTATGCACGTAACCCCTCGCGATGCGGTTGCTCGTACCGAAGAAGAATACGACACCGAACTAACTCGACTGGCTGAAAACTCTGTTGAAAAGGGTGTAAACAACATCCTTAGCGGCGAGAGTAGTCGTGACGGTGACTTTAAAGTCAAAAAAGCTGAGAAGGCATCTGAAGTGCAGGCTAAGAAAAATACTGCACGTAAGAAGAAGAAATCTCAGCGTCAAAACCGCAAATCTGGCCGTCGTTAACGATAGCTCCTTAATAAAAATCCATTAGTGACCGAAAGTAACAAGATATATGAACCATACCGTTGAAGAAGTGAAGCTAAAAAATGGCGCGCGAGGCCTTTTAATTAATGTGCCCGGCGCGACCGTTATGAGCATGCAATTTCATTTCCGTGCCGGTAATCGTTACGCAAAGCATAAAGAAATCGAACAAGTAGCACACATTATGGAGCACATGGCTTTTGGTGCGAATGCTAAGTTCCGAAGCGAAAGTGCTTTTGAAGCAGAATTTACAAAAAATGGTGCGTATCATAACGCGTATACGTCTGATTTTGCAATGGTGTACGAATCAGACTGTGCCGATTTTGAGTGGGACAGAATCCTTGAACTACAACGGCTTAGTATTTGTGAACCACGTTTCAACGAAAAAGAACTCGAAGCCGAGAAGGGGAATGTTCGGAGCGAACTTACTGGCTATCTTAACGACCACCACCGTATTTTGTGGCCAAAGGTTCAGCAACTTTTGGGTGAAGATGTATTGACGTACCGTCAGGGCCTCGCGACCATTAACAACGTGACACTAAATGATATTCGCGAACATCATCGACGAACACACACGACAAAAAATATGCGTTTTGTTATTGCGGGTAAACTTCGTGGGCGCAAGGCGGATATTATTCGCCAACTTGAATCGTTTGAATTATCAGAAGGCGAGCGTCTTGAAGTGCCGCGTGACGAACTGCACAGTGGAAACCCGAGTATAATTCGTCGTAAAGATGCTTCTAATTTAACCTTTGGTTGGACAATGAGCGTGCCGCGCGTGCTTGATGATGAAGAGCTTGATGCGATGAATGCACTTAACCATATCCTTACTGGTACGGCGACGTCGCGTATTTACGGTAAGGCTCGTTCGAAGGGACTCGCGTATTATGTGGGTGCCTATAGTGGTTCGAGTTTTTATGATAGTGCGTGGGATATTTCGGGCCAGGTGAATCACGACACAGCTCCGGCCTTGTTTGATATCATTGCCCGTGAATTAAAAGCGGTGTTAGATGGCAAACTGACTGATGAAGAGATTGAATCGGCTAAGTCGTTTGGCCTTGGACGCTACCAAATGGGTGCGCAAACTGTATCGCAAATTTCGAGTTTTTATACGCATCGCTATTTTGCCGATGACTGCGTTAAAGAGTATGATAAAGTCCCTGATCTTATTAGAAAAGTAACTCGTGAAAAAATTATGAATGTAGCACAAGAATTTGTTTCTGCTAATACCTGGGTTTTTGCAGCGGTAAGTAGTGGCGACAAAGAAGAAGTTGTCGAATTGAATAGCAAGCTCGTTAATTTATTTCCAAATGCTATAGAATAGTAAGCATGAAGATTGCTATTGCTGGTTACGGTGTTGAAGGCGAAGAGAATTATAAGTATTGGTCTGCCGGTGGCGAAAACGAATTAACTATTGTTGATGAGCAGCTTGATAGCGAAAAAGTCTATCCAAGCAATGCAAATACCATGCTTGGCCCCAACGTTTTTAGCGATTTAAATGGCTATGATATGGTGGTGCGAACTGCCGGTTTAGCGCCGCATAAAATTATAACCGACGGTAAAATTTGGTCGGCTACCAATGAGTTTTTTGCAAAGTGTCCCGTACCAATTATTGGGGTAACTGGCTCAAAGGGTAAGGGAACGACAGCAAGTTTGATTGCGTCTATCCTTGAGGCTGCTGGTAAAAAAGTATGGCTGGTAGGTAATATTGGGTTGCCGGCGCTGAGCGTTTTAGCACAGATTCAACCTGACGATATTGTTGTATACGAACTTTCAAGTTTCCAATTGTGGGATCTTGAAAAATCACCAAGTACGGCTGTGGTGTTATTTATTGAACGTGAGCATCTTGATGTACACCGTGATATGGAAGAATATGTTACGGCTAAGGCGCAGATTACGCGTCATCAAGTTGCCGACGACAGGTTAATTTTTAATGCGAATAATAAGTATGCGACTCACATTGCCGAAAGTTCAGCCGCACACAAAATAGGGTATTCAGCAAACGATAGCGCACATGTGCAAGATGGATATTTTTATTACGGCGACCAACTGATATGTCCGGTCGAAGAGCTGCGCATAAAAGGTGAACATAACCAAGAAAACGCAGTGGCTGCGATTGATGCTGTGTGGCAGTATACACAAGATGTGACAGCGATTAGCGCTGGGTTGGCATCATTTAATGGGTTGCCACATCGCCTGGCATATGTGACTACCATAAAAGGTGTTGAGTTTTACGACGATAGCATTGCCACGACGCCATCCTCAGCAATTGCCGCACTTCGAGCGTTTCGCACTTTACCAAAAGTTATCATTTTAGGCGGATCGTACAAAGGTTCAGACTTTACGGCGCTTGGCGAAGAGTTGCTGCGCCACGATGTGCGAGCGATTCTTATTGGTGACGAAGCCCCAGCGATAGCGACTGCCTGCGAGACTGCTGGGTTTCGGGGGTATGAAATTATGGAAAACGCTACAGCCGAACGCTTTACACAGCGGGCTTTTGAACTTGCCCGTCCGGGGAGTGTTGTGCTGTTGAGCCCAGCCAGTGCCAGCTTTGGATTGTTTAAAAATTATGCCGATAGAGGCGACCAGTTTATTGCTGCCGTACACTCACTTAGCCAAGACTAGGTGTTACGGGTATACTAGAGATAATGCAACCACTTACTAAACGCTTAAACGAACTGCGTTCGCAAATTGATGCGGCACTTTTGCGACTGCGCATTGACGAACGCGTAGCGCAAATTAACGATATAGAGGCGCAGCTAGCGACATCGGAAGTTTGGAACAATCCGCACCATGCTCAAGACATCAGTCGTCAAGTAGCTGCACTTAAAAAAATGGTTGACCCATGGCTGACTCTTAAATCACAGGCCGACGATATGCTCGAACTTATGGCTATTGGCGACGATAGTTTACTCACAGAATTTGACGGTCAAATTACGGCTTTCGAGCATGAATATCAGCGCCTGCGAAAAGACTTATTGTTTGACGGCGAGTTCGACGACCATAATGTTATTTTGCGATTGAGTGCCGGAGCTGGTGGCACGGATGCTCAAGACTGGACAGAAATGCTTGAACGTATGTATTTGCGCTGGGCCGAGCGTGCCGATATGGCGACAATCCAAATTGAGCGTTCAACGGGCGAAGAAGCGGGCGTAAAATCAGTTGTTATTGAAGTGACCGGGCCGTATGCATATGGGCGTTTGAAGTCTGAACACGGCGTCCATCGTTTAGTACGCCTTAGCCCTTTTAACAGCGATAACTTGCGTCAAACGAGCTTTGCACTGGTTGAGGTTCTTCCGCAAATCGATACTCCAAGTGAAGTGAATATTGACGATAAAGATATTAAAATTGATGTCTACCGGGCGGGTGGCCACGGTGGGCAGTCGGTTAATACCACTGATTCGGCGGTGCGCATTACTCATATAAAAACAGGTATTGTGGTGGCCATTCAAAATGAACGTTCGCAGCTACAAAATAAAGAAGTTGCGATGAAGATTTTGCGTTCGAAGCTTGCGCAACTGCAACTTGAGCAACATGCCGCTTCGGTAACAGAATTGCAGGCGGGTGAGTCGGCCAACTGGGGGAGTCAAATTAGAAATTACGTACTCCATCCGTACACGCTAGTAAAAGACACACGCACCAAACACGAAACGAACAATGCACAGGGTGTGCTTGATGGGGACCTTGATGCCTTTATGGAAGCTTTTTTAGAAGCACCAACCAAGTAGGCATTGAATAATTAAACAAAATATGGTATAATAATAGACGATCGAAATTATTATGATTTCGAAAGTGTATTAAAAATATGTTGTTATATATGGAATACCATTCGGTGTTTCAAAGGTAAATCAGAAACAGGAGAGGGGACGACATGTCCGCTAAGCTCGAGGCCTTTCAGGTCTTGGCCAGAGTAATGATTGACGAGGGAGGCAAGCGTCTGTTGGGGCTGGCCGCCGACGTCATGACCGCAAGCGGGCGCGACTCACTGGATCCGATCCATGTCGTTATCGCTGCAACCTCGGATGAGCACGCCAGCCCCAGAGCTCGTGCCGTTCTGGATGCACTTGGTATCAACCAGGCGGTCGCGCGTCGCTTCGAGGGCATGTCGGTGAAGCTGGAAGGCTTCAACGGCGGCACTGTCGCCGAGGCTTTCACGGCCGAGGCGACCGAGATGCTTCAGCGCCTCAATGCGGAGTACCTGAACTTCCTCGAGAGCTCGGCTCGCGATTCGCACACTGACACCAACAAGTGGGATTGGTACAGTCGGCTTGTTGGCCAGGCGCTCAATTCGAACAGCCCGGCCGTCGTGGCGCTTCGTGGGCACGTTTTCTCCAATTAGTTCTGAGTTGCCCCAAAGGGGTGGATGGCAGTGGTCATCCACAGTCGTCCACCCCTAACTCAACTTAATTGTGTTCGATATATGGCAATATTTCTCACGGTGTTCACGAGGGGCATTTTTACCCCGTGATATACTTATTTATATGAACAAAGTGCTTATTTTTGCTGGCGCAACCATTGGTGGAGTCGCTGGCGCGTACGTACCGCAACTTTTTGGCGACACACAACTCCTTAGTGGATGGAGCATTTTAGGGAGTACAATTGGTGGTCTTGTAGGCATTTGGCTTGGCTATAAGCTCGCAAAACGTATTAGCTAATTTGTGCATATAAAACCATAAACGG
>CAMPIW010000032.1 GCA_946886635.1 uncultured Candidatus Saccharibacteria bacterium
TCGCTATTGCTATCAAAGTCCATAACTACCCCACCCTTGCCGTTCAACTGAACAGGCTGGCTGACAACTTCGTCGTTGTACTGCGGTGGTGACTGAAGGCGCAAGTGATCGGTGATCTTCATAACTTCTTCGTCGGTTACCCAAGCACCCTGGATACGCTTAGGTTTTGGCATAGCGGCGGTGAGCATTAACATGTCACCCTGACCAAGAAGCTTTTCGGCACCAATTTGGTCGAGAATGGTGCGCGAGTCTACCTGTGAAGCTACTGTAAAGGCAATACGCGCCGGTACGTTTGCCTTAATAAGACCAGTAATAACGTCGACAGATGGACGCTGGGTGGCAAGCACCAAGTGAATACCAACGGCACGAGCCTTTTGAGCAAGGCGCACAATAAGCGCTTCGACGTCGCGCGCAGCAACCATCATGAGGTCAGCAAGTTCGTCGATAACAATAACGATGTACGGCATGGCGCCACTTTCGTGCTGCTGTTCGTGACCCTCTTCGTCTTGAACAATAATTTTGGTTTTACCATTTTGAACCAGCGTGTTGTACGACTTAATGTCACGAACTTTGTGTTCAGCAAGCAACTTATACCGGCGCTCCATTTCGTTGACCGCCCATTTAAGCGCGCTGATTGTTTTTTCAGGTTCGTTAATAACAGGGGTAATAAGGTGCGGAATATCTTCATATGGTGCCATCTCAACCTGCTTAGGGTCGACCAAAATAAGCTTCATTTCACTAGGGCTGTTGCGGTACAACAAACTTGAAAGCAAAGTGTTAATCATAACCGACTTACCAGAACCAGTTTGACCGGCAATAAGGAGGTGCGGCATTTTGTTAAGCTCACCCACTACTGCGTCACCAGAAATATCCTTACCAATGGCAAAGCCAAGTGGTTCAGGGGTACCGGTCCATTGTTTACTCGTAAGGATTGAGTGGATACGTACGTCAGCGGCCTTACGGTTTGGCACTTCAATACCGACAGCTTTTTGGCCAGGAATTGGTGCTTCAATACGAAGGCTCTGCGCAGCCAAGTTCAGCGCGATATTTGTTTCGAGTTGAGTAATTTTTGTAAGCTTTACGCCACTTGGTGGACGAAGTGTGTATTGCGTTACTTTAGGGCCAATATTCGCGCCTTCCATATCAACAGAAATGTTAAATTCGGCCAGTGTATCTTTAATTGTTTTAGCATTTTGCTGAACGTCACCGGCGTCGGCTGGAGATTGTTTTTTCTCGAGAAGATCAAGGCCAGGAGATTTCCAGTTAGGATCGCTGACGGCAACGAGGGCTGCTTTGTCTTCGGCGGCCTTATCTTTAGTAACACTATTTTTAAGCGATCCAAGGTGCGCACCTTTTTTATTCGTTGTTTCAACAGGCTCAAGCGTTGATACACCGGCATTGACGGTAAAGTCGGCCATGGCATTTTTACCCTTTGGTGCGTCGAGGGCAGCAGCGTTACGCATTACTTTCACGTTATCCTCTTGCTCACTTGTATCGCGGCGAGTCATTTCCCACATTTTTTTGATAATAGTAAATGGTGAGGTACGTGTAATAAATAAAGCAGTAAGAAGAATAAGAACGACGTAAATAAAGGCCGCCAAGCCTGGTTCAACCAGCATAAGCATACCATCGTTGACGGTTTCACCAACGAAACCACCGGTTGTTTTACCACCATCACTCTTAAGAAGACCGAAGAGGCCAGCAACCCAAATGAGCTCAACTGCTGTGGCGAGTTTCATAACAAATGGAATACGGTTGTTTTCGGCGCGGAATATTTCGACAGCTACGTAGATGAAGACGACCGGCATAACGTACACGCCATACCCAATAGTTGCGACGGTTGCTTCGTTAATCCAATCGAGGACCGGACCACCAAGGCCAAACCAGCCCAAAATAATAAGCAATGAAAAAACAATTAAAAGAACAGCGCCAACCTGTGCCCAAAAGCCATCGGGAAGGATGTGTTGAGGTGTCGTTGCGACTACCTTTTTTTTACTTGCTGATCGTTTTTTCTTTTTTGCCATAGTGTTTTTTATTATACGAGGTTATGCCTCTGATGTCATATATTTATTGTAGCATATTTTACCACGATTTGCAAGAGGCTTATGGTTTTACTGAATGCAGAACTCCCCTATACTACAGCTATCGCTCGCCCATCTATGAAAGGAGGCGCTGCGATGTCCCTTCTCATTTCGATACAAGCCATGCTCCACCTGAGTGGACGGAGGGATAGGTACGTTATTACGTTCGACCCTGCTGACCTGCGGGTTACGGGGCTCTACAAGCACAGCTTTTCGCCGGCCGACAAGTTTGGCATCCTGCCTGTCGGCCTCCTTGCGGAAGCGGTAGACCAAGGACTTTTGGATTCCACCATGGAGTCCTATTGGAAAACGCACCTGAATCCAACTCCCCTGTCGCAACTGGATGAAGAGGCCGAGAAGCACTTCAAGCGGTTCCTGAGGAGCTACCTGTCAATTGAATTTCCCGACGGGCAGTACCAGTCGTACGGGAAGTTCCGGCTATTCATCAAGTCGCTGGGGCCTTACGCTCGGCGCTCAACTCCGCCCTACCAGATCGATGGCGAGCTTTCGCCGATTCACAGCAGTGGCTCCGTGTCGTTCATCGTCAGCTCTGACTAAGCGTCGAGCTCTTTCAATGAAAAGAGCTCCGCTTGGTCGGAGCTTTTTTCATTTTCAACACACTAAGCGATTAGTATCCGCGAGCGTCAGATTTCGCTTTTGGCTCGATAGCTTCGGTGTCAGGAACAACCGGCGCTGGGAATTTTTTAGGGGCTGGGCGCTTGAACGGACGTTCGTCGCCTTTGGCCTCTTCGCCGTTATTGCCACGGTTTTGTCCGTCGCTGTTTTGGCTACGACCTCGTTGGCCGCCGTTTTGTCGGCGGTCGCCACGGCCTTCGCCGTCACCGTTTGAAGAGCCGTTTGATGGCTTGCCGCCACCGCCAATTTCGTTAATCACAGGGATAACAATTGGAGTTCGGCGGGTTTGGTCGTACAGAACGTGCGTAAGCTCGTCTTTAATTTCTTTCTTCACCACATCAAGATCAACCTTGCGTCCGCTGAAGGTGCGGGCAACTTTTTGCTTGAGGTATTGGCGAATAACTCCCATGAGCTCTTCGCTGTCGCGTAGGTAAATGAACCCACGGCTAATGATGTCGGGGCTGGTAAGAAGGCGACCACTTCCCCGTTGTACGGTAAGGACAACCACAAACATACCTTCGCTCGCCATGTGAATACGGTCTTTAAGGACGACTTCGGATACGATTTCGCCTGAGTCGTCGTACATGACACCACCAACTGGTACACGACCAGCTTTTTTAGCGGCACCTTGGCTAATTTCAATAACATCACCGCTGTCACATACAAAAATGTTGTCCTTAGGGATGCTTGATTCTTTAAGCGCAAGGTCGGCATTGTGCACAAGCATGTGGAATTCACCGTGGATTGGCATGTAGAACTTAGGGTTCAATGCGTTAATAAGCTTCACGTGGTCATCGTAGTAGCCGTGACCTGAAAGGTGGAGCGGGCCAACACCGGTAAGGTGTGTTTTACCGTTTTGAATAACGCCGCTACCTTCACGCATAAGGCCGTCAACCGTACGGGTAACGTACTTTTCGTTACCAGGAATTGGGTTTGAGCTAAACACGATTTGGTCGGAGTTTTTAATCTTAATAAACTTGTGAGAACCATTGGCCATGCGGTTAAGCACGGCGCTAAATTCACCCTGAGAACCGGTACAAATGATAGTCACTTTACCGTCGGGGAACTTAATGATGTCTTCCATTTTCACAATAACGTCTTTAGGTACATTGATTGTACCGGTGCGAAGGGCTACTTCAACGTTTTGGATCATGCTGTATCCGGCAAAGGCAACCTTACGGCCGTGCTTCTTTGCTTCGTTAAGAATGATTTGCATACGGTGAATCTGGCTACTGAAGGCACTAATAACCAAACGGCTATTAGGGTACTTATCCATGATTTGCCCCATGCTCTCTTGAATTTCGAACTCGCCGTGGGTGTGCGTACCTTCTGATTCACAGTTGGTCGATTCGTTCATTAGAAGCGTAATGCCTTCTTTAGTTGCGATTTCAGTAAGGCGTTCGAGGTCGAACTTCACGCCGTCGACAGGGTTTTCTTCGAAACGCCAGTCACCGGTATCAACGATAACACCCTCAGGTGTACGAACAACAACCGCAGTTGCGTCAGGGATTGAGTGGTTAACACGAACTAATTCGATGCTGAAGTTATCGCCAAGGAACACTTGCTCGTGAGATTCTGGATCCATAACGTGATACTCGGGTTCGTAGCCACTCGTTGCTTCGTCCATGTTCTTTTGCACCATCGCAAGCGTGAACTTTGAGCCATACACCGGCGCAGGAATTTGGTGAATAAGGTGACGAACCGCACCAATGTGGTCGAGGTGACCGTGGGTGAAAACGATGGCACGAATTTTGTGCTTGTTTTCAATAAGGTAGCTGATATCTGGCACGATGTAGTTAATACCTGGGTAGTCTGAACCTGGGAATAGGAATCCCATGTCGATGACAATAATGTCGTTATCGTATTCGATTGCCATCATGTTTTTACCAATACCCATTTCGCCAAGTCCACCGATAGGAATGACGCGAAGGCGTGGAGCCGGGTTGCGTGGTTGCTTCTTTTGATCGGCAGCGCTAAATTGGCGTCCACCATAGCCGTTGAAGACTGATTTGTTTACCGGCACATTAATAACGTGCTGTGAAGCGCGTGCGTTAACGTCGTCACTGGTACGGCGCTGTGCACGGAACACCTCTCCTCTGCGGGTTTGGGTATTCGCAAGAACGGTGTTGTTTTGCTTGTTGTTATTGTTTCCGTTGCCACGAGGGCCATTTTGGCCTTGGTTGTTTCGGCCGTTACGACCGCGTGACTGTGGTTGTTTTGGGGCATTGTCTGCCTGGGGAGTTGAGAGTCTTTGTTGACCCATAATTGTTTTATTTCTCCTTTTTGTTAAAAGAGTTCTCTCGGTGACTTTCTATTATCTCAATCCGAGGAGCTTTCTTTTCGTTTAACATTAAATGATTTCTTAAATAAGGGCGGGGTTTTCGGACTTGGTCTGTGTTTCCCCTTTGAAAGTGTCTTTAGTATAGCAGTCCCGGGGGAGAATGGCAAGCTTTCACTCGGTTCCTCATGCTATAATGCCCCTATGCAGAACAACTCAAAAACACTTCTTACGGGCATCAAACCAACCGGTACGCCGCATGTTGGTAACTTCCTTGGCGCCATTAAACCAGCAATCCAAATGGTACACGACTACGAAA
>CAMPIW010000033.1 GCA_946886635.1 uncultured Candidatus Saccharibacteria bacterium
CGGTTTTCCCGGCCATCGCGGCCATGGTTGCAGTACTTAGCTTCGTACTTTCAGAATCGCAGTTAACTGCGGCCGTGAAAGCTTTTGAAACGTTCTTACCTACCGATATTGCTAATCTTATATCGACTCAACTCGCTGCCGCTCTCGAGAACCCATCGTCAAGTGCGTTAATTGTTATTTTTGGTATTCTTATCGCCCTATTTAGTTTGTCGGGTGCGGTAAGTAACAGTATTAAAGCGACGAACTCTATCTATGAAGTATCTGAAATGCGCCGGTTCGTATCCTTACGGCTTATTAGTACGGGTTTTATCGTTGCGGCGGGCATCATTACAATTATTGTCGTTAGTTTATTGGTTTTGAACGAAACATTCCTTGTTTCAATTGGTGTACCCCAATGGGTCGCCTGGACTATTCTTGTTGTGCGTTGGATTATTATTGCGGCGGTTGTTACGGTTGGCCTGGCGGCGTTTTATCGCTACGCACCTAATCGCAAAAATCCTCACTGGCAATGGGTTACGTGGGGCTCGTTAATCGCAACGCTCTTATGGCTCATTGGTACAACGCTTTTCTTCATTTATGCTCGCTTTTTTGCACATTACACCGAAGCCTATAGTGTTTTTGCGGGAATTATCGTTTTAATGATTTGGTTAAATTTAACCTCTTTTGCGGTGTTATTAGGTGCGGCAATTAATTTTAAACTCGAAAATCAAACGCGCGCAAAGACCTCAAGGTAGTACATAAGTATTTACCCTATGATGGGTATATACTATTAACAGGAGGTACTTATGGAACAGGAATACAAGAAAAAGAATACTTTTTGGCGTAACTGGGGGGCTGTATTTATTCTCGCGGTCTTTTTTTTAGGGAGCTGGGCTGGCCAATTTGGTAATCAGCTTATCGTAGCAAAACAAGAAAGCTCCGAACACAATCAAGAATTTAAAATGGATGATTTTTGGCCACAATTCTGGTCATCTACCTTTGAAAACTGGCAATCTGAGTGGTTGCAACTTACCACACAAGCGCTCCTTATATCTGCATTTGCTTCAGTGCTATTTCGCAAACAAGATGAAGAGCACTATAAGACTCAAATAATGATTGAGCAGCTTCGTAAAGAAATGAAGAAAAAGTAATGCTGTGAATCTCCCTAAAGCAACCTTTAAGCAAGTTAAGAGAGTATAAGAAGAGGATAACGAAATAAAGGAGGTGCATATGGACTCAGTAAATCCTAATCCCGCCAATATTCCCGACGACGACCTACAGTTGCAAAATTATCAAGACGATTTAGATACGAGTAGCAGTATCCATGATTCTGTTATTCACGAAGAAACAGATGATCCAACGAAAGAATTAGGCGTTAATCCAAAAGAGTTTAAAAAAGAACTTGATAAGTATGCCTTCGACGGACTCGGCCGCGGTGATGATGACAGGCGCGAGCAACTTCAAGATCTCGACCAAGACTATGCAGAGGAACCACCTGGACGTTCTGAATAATCCCGACTCGTAAAAAAAGTATAGAGCTCACACGAAGGAGGTCTTATATGAACGAGAAAGATCAATACACTATGCAGAACCCGACGACGCAATATCCTACGTCGGATGCCATACCAAAGCAAAGTCAGCCAGAACCTGGGCTTGATGAAAAGCTCATTCCCCTCGCAGATCATGGTGAAGAGACGTATAGAGGTTCGGGAAGGTTAAAAGGCCGTAAGGCGCTCATTACCGGTGGAGATTCTGGTATTGGACGCGCGGTAGCTATTGCCTTTGCCCGCGAAGGTGCTGATGTCGCTATAAATTATTTACCCTCAGAAAAAGCAGATGCCGATGATGTACTGCTTGAGATTAAAAGTGCCGAGCAAAAAGGGATCGGCATCCCCTGCGATATTGCTGAGGAAGAAAATTGTAAGAATATGGTTGAAACTGCCGCGAAAGAACTGGGCGGTATCGATATTTTAGTTAACAATGCCGGAAAGCAAGTGTATGTGGATGATATAGCAGATTTAACGAGTAAGCAATTTCAAAAAACGTTTACCACGAATGTATTTGCAATGTTTTGGATAACGAAGGCAGCGATTCCTCATATGCCCGAGGGTGCAAGTATAATCAATACTACTTCGATTCAATCGTATCAACCTTCACCGGGCTTGTTAGACTACGCATCGACCAAAGGGGCAATTACTGCGTTTACTAAAAGTTTAGCAAAAATGCTTACGGGTAAAGGGATTCGCGTTAATGCGGTGGCACCTGGTCCTATTTGGACTCCCCTACAACCCAGCCATGGTCAGCCTCAAAAGAAATTAGAGAAGTTTGGCTCTAATGTGCCGCTTGGCCGACCAGGTCAACCTGCAGAAGTAGCACCTGCGTATGTATTTCTTGCCAGTCAAGAATCAAGTTATATAACAGCCGAGGTTATTGGTGTTACGGGCGGCGAGCACCTTCCATAGGTTCTTGCTCGAAGTAGCATTAATCCTCTTTAGGATTTCTCTTTAGGGACTTTACCGCCTTCTTTTCGAGCTTCACTGAGCCCAATAGCAATCGCTTGTTTACGGCTGGTAACTTTTTTGTCCGAATTTCCGCTTTTTAGCTTCCCCTCTTTCATTTCATGGAGGGCTTTATGTACTTTTTTCTGAGCTTTAGGTCCGTATTTTGGCATCGTAGGTCCTTTCTTCTCTTATTTTTCCTCGGGAGGATAGCTGTCTGCTTTAAGAAGCCGCGCTAAGTGAGCCACATTGCGGGCCAATGTTTTATTTGTACTCGCAACAACATCAGGAATTTTTGGTAAATCTTGATAGTCAATTGTATGCATTGCTTCGCCGTTCCAGTAGGTCGCAGCTTGAGCTGGGAAAGTAAATCCAAGGTCGTTTAAACTCTGCAAAACATCGGCGGTAATTTTGTGCGCACCGTCTTCGTTACCAACAATAGCTACGGCAGCAACTTTACCAAACGTCAATAAACGTCCTTTGTCGTCGGTTTCACTTAGTTCGGCGTCGAGTCGTTCGATAACGCGAAGTGCTATGCTCGACATCTGCCCCACCCAAGTGGGAGTGGCGATAATAAATATGTCAGCATCAAGCATCTTTTGGCGAATCTTTGGCCAATCATCGCCGTCACCCATATCAGTTTCAACGCCAGGTTTAACGGTGTGGTCGGCGATACGAATAAACTCGTTTGTTATGCCCTGCTTTTGTAATTCGCTATCAAGATCGTGAGCGAATTTGTCGGTGGATGATGCCGCCGGCGAGGGCTTAAGTGTACATATTAACGTTAATGCTTTTAGTTCGACATATGGGGTATTCATACGCCTCCTTTTCCGCAGATTCTTAATAAGTCTACCCCCTTATTATACCGCAGATGAAAGACTATAATAAAACTATGAACAAAGCTCTGAATGAATTTCTTGATAAGCCCGCCTCTGTCGCCGCTCCTTTGCTGCTGGGCTGTATTCTTGAGCGCGAAATTGACGGCGTTATACTAAGGGCTCGTATTGTAGAGACTGAGGCGTACGATCAAACCGACGCCGCGAGCCATAGCTATAAAGGAAAAACTGAACGTACGAACGTTATGTTTGGCACGCCGGGCCATTTATACGTATATTTTACGTACGGTATGCATTACTGTTGTAACGTCGTGGTAGATAAAGAAGGTATTGGTGCCGCGGTTCTTATACGTGCTGTCGAACCGCTTGATGGTGATCAATACATGCAGGAACGTCGTCATCGCGGGGGTATTGAACTGACAAATGGACCGGCTAAACTTTGCCAGGCGCTTGGTATCAACAAAGAGCTTAATGGTCATGACCTTGCCGATTCACCGCTTAAACTTATTATTAATGAATCGATGGATACGAGTAATATAACGCAAGCGAAACGCATTGGTATTAGTCAAGCAAAAGATGTTTTATGGCGGTTTTATATCACGGGAAATAAATATGTCTCGCATACGTAACTAAATAAAAAACCACCTCCGAAAAGATGGTATTGGAGGGCGACTCGGATATTCTCCGTGTCGCCCTCCCTTCCGCCAATTGCTTGGTGGGTGTGCGGGGTGTGTACCAGCGGACTTTCTCAGGCGCTGCGCTCGTTCTCACCAGGTTTGAATCCCAGATTGAAGTACTGTACTTCAAGTTCAGTTTTGAGTTCTTCGACAACACTCTCAGCGATAATGCGGTCGAAGTCGTAATCATTGTCCTCGAACAACTTGATTACCACGCGCATACTGAACAGGTCATGTTCTTCACGAGCCTTCCTGACGAGTTCGGCGTTGTCAACTTGTTCATCGCCACTATCAAACGCGAACAGGTCGCCATTCCAGTCGAGTTCTCGCTTGGAGCGGACGATCATCTGGTTCCACTCGTCCGCAAAGTGCTTGATAACAAATTCTTCACGATTCATGCGTCCAACGCCATCTTCACGAAGCTCTTCCCAGAGTTTCATGACCTCTTGATAGTCGGAAGTTGTTCCTTCTCGAGCTGCGATCAGCATTCTTCGAAAGCGCTTAACCAGCAGCTTCTCATAGGTGTCATCGAGCCAGTCGGTGTCAGTGACATCGCCGTAGCTGTCAAGCTCGTTATAGGTGATGACTCCAGTATCCCCGACGGATATACGATGCAGCTCGTGGAAAAGCTGCTCTTCATCAGTAATGCCCTTAAGAGCCTGAAATTGTGCCAGCTTCGGTGCGGCTACTGCGCGTTCCTTTTCCTTGATTTTCTGAACCGCTCCTTCGATGAGACGAAGCAGCTCGTCGCGTCTTTCATCGGTGAGATTGGACGACGGCGATTGCACATCCTGTTGCAGTCTTGAGTAGTCGAACCGATCGGCGGTTCCGGATTCAGACAGTGTCTGGAAGCGCTTGTAGAAGTTTTTGTAGGTGACTTCCATCATCTTCTTCAAGTGAGCTTCGTCGCGTCGATACAACGAAATCATGTGAACGACGAACCAACACGCGCCAACGAGCAGAGCACCAACGAACCCAGCAATGAGAATGTCCATGTTTTACACCTTCCATCAAATGTGTGCCAGTAAAACAATAAATACACTATACTATAGTTAGGAGGATTAATCATGAACCCACTTTTTCTTGCCATTCGTGCCATAAGCTCAGAGTTTGCCAGACGAATTTATTTACCCCTTGTTTGGGTTGCTGGTAGTGTGCTTGCACTTGTCGTTATTATTGCATCGTGGCTCGTTACGATGTCAGCTTGGTGGTTGATTTTGCTCATCCCTGCTATTTTGATTTCAGTTGTATTTATTATCGTTGCCGTTATTGCTGGGCTTGCGATACGTATGCTCAG
>CAMPIW010000034.1 GCA_946886635.1 uncultured Candidatus Saccharibacteria bacterium
CGCAAAGTCGTGATTACGAAGAAGGCTATAAATAAAAAACCTCACCATAGCAGTGAGGTATTTTATTTGGTACAGGGGGCAGGATTCGAACCTGCGAAACCGAAGGTGGCAGATTTACAGTCTGCTGTGTTTGACCGCTCCACAACCCCTGCGTGTGTATAACTAATTTTAATTATCAATTTGGAGCCGCCTCACGGATTCGAACCGTGGACCTACTGTTTACAAAACAGCCGCTCTAACCAACTGAGCTAAGGCGGCGACTTATTTATTTTAGCATATTTTGCTCGTATGACTAGGGGTAGAAGCGTAAAAAGTATATAATAAGAGGAATGGCTAAAAAAACATACCCTCAAGTTGAGGTAACATTAGAAAAAATCGTCGGGGGTGGACAGACACTCGGCACCCTTGAAGACGGTAGAAAAGTATTTGTATGGGGTGGACTTCCCGATGAAACAGTTCGTGTGCAACTAACGAAAAAGAAATCAAAATATGCCGAAGGCGTTGTGGTTGAGGTTCTCAAAAAGAATGCCGACCGGGTTGCACCTAAAGATCCTGATAGCTTTATTTCAACCAGCCCGTGGCAACTTATGTCGCTTGAAACCGAAAACCGCTATAAGGCAGCGCTTATCGAAGAAGCGTTTGAGCTCCACGATATCGTACTTCCAAATCCCATCGAAGTATATTCAGATGGGGTCGAGTACGGGTACCGTAATAAAGTAGAATTCAGTTTTTGGTTTGATACCGATACAAATAAGCTTTCGTTGGCGTTTTTCCGCCGTGGAACGCATGGGAAACTTCCGGTTAACGGTACAAGCTTGGCCTCTAACGCCATCAATGAAAAAGCGCTCAGTATTGTAGAGGTGCTAAACAAACTTGGTATTGAAGGACGGGCGCTTAAAACGCTCCTGATACGCAGTGACGCTTCAGGTAGTGTTGCATGGCAACTGTACGTTAAAGATGAAGATTTTGACGCTACAGGGTTTATGAACGCGTTTAACGACGCCGAAAATGGCGAAGTGATATATTCGAACCCACAAAGCCCAGCGAGTGTTATTACTAAGCGCCTTACAAAGCAGGCTGTTCCGCTTTCAGACACAATTCTTGATGTTCCGTTTCACTACGCAACCGAAGGTTTTTTCCAAATCAATCTTCCTGTATACGAACAAGCATTAAAAGACATGAGCCAGTGGATCGATAAAGATAAAAAAACGGTCGATTTATATAGTGGCGTTGGGTCGGTAGGGCTTACGATTGGGGGTGATGACGTAACGTTGGTTGAGCTCAACGAACATGCCGTTAAAGAAATGAAGCGTAACATTAAAGAGCATGGCAAAAAAGCTACGGCTGTTTTAGCTGCCAGCGAACAGGCACTCGACTACATTACGAGTGATAAAACAATTATCGTTGATCCTCCGCGGGCCGGTCTTCACGATGACGTAATTTGGCGACTTATCGACGAAAAACCACAGCGAATTATCTATCTTTCGTGTAACCCTGTTACTCAGGCGCGCGATGTAGCGCGCCTTGCGAAAGAGTACGGTATTAAGATGCATCGTGGATATAACTTCTTCCCTCATACACCGCATATTGAGCACTTGGTGGTGCTCGACTTATACTAGTTTTTACGCTATAATCTTTGGAGTTGCTTATCTAGAAGAGAAGCGTAGCAAAAGACATTTACATGCCGCGATAGCTCAGTTGGTAGAGCGCTTCCATGGTAAGGAAGAGGTCTGGGGTTCAAATCCCCATCGTGGCTCCAGAAGTATTATCATGTCCTACCACTTGTCATTAAGGTAGTATTCTGCTATAATTGACCTCTGAAAGTCCTCGTTACACGAGTAACGAAGCAAATAGCAATCTAGTAATCTAAGAGAGATCCTAAAGGGAAGTTATGGCAAAGAAGAACACAAAGCGAAAATTAGTTGGTTTGGTCAGTGAACTCACTGGTCACCGTACGTACTACACTACTAAAAATACTCAAAACACGACCGAAAAAATTAGTATTAAAAAGTACGATCCAATTGCGCGCAAGCACGCTACTTACACTGAAACCAAGAAAAACCTTGGTCGTAACGAAGTTAAAGCTCGCAAGAGCTAATCTTCATTCGCATCTTCAATTGTTTCGGCTAGCCATAGGCCGGACGCCAATGTCGACTCTAACACCGCCTTTGTAAGGCGGTGTTCTGTTATGTATATGATAATTTTGCCATGTTCAATTTCAATACCGTGAGGCCAAAAGCGACTAGCAATACTGACAATAACGGGCGAGCTAAAAAGGGTGCCAACCCGGTGAGACTGCGCTGCGCTCGCGAAAATTTGAAACCTACCATGGAATTCTGGACTACGGTTGTCGAGTATCATCGAATTTAGCGGTTGCATGTTAGGTTGGGTTGCATACAGCCGACCATATTCACCACCTTCTTTACCCGTTGGCACGAAAAACATATGTGGTAAGCTTTTTGTATCAAGCTCAATTTCAATAATAGTCCAAAGTTGCTCGGAGTTTGGATTACCAGCGAGTTTTACGACATCGAAACGATTCACCATACGGATATTAAAACCGTTATACGTACCAACAGAAAAGTGTGTGTCGCGGTGAGTAAGTGAAGCGGTGAAGCCACGTATTGAGTCGAGGTCGTCATAGTGCTGGTGAATGTCGCCAAAATGTACGAGGCCAATGGTTTTGCTGAAGTTTTGTAAAACAGCGCCACGCTTTCGAAGCTCTGGAGAAAAACGCTTAAGCCGTTGCATAAATGATCGGCTTCGACTCATCTTAACGTTCTCGACCAAGTAAATCTATAAGAGTTCCAAGGTATTCAGCATGTGACCAAGTGAGTGGGGCAGGAGCAATAATTTCGTCTGTTAATGGATCGATTTGTTCTCCCATCATGCCGGTAGAGATCATGTGGGCGTGTACCCAGTCGATAGTGCTTTTCGCGGCATCAATATCTCCCTTATCAACGTCGTACTGAGCCTGCCAGAGTGTTGTAATGTACCACCAATTGCCACTAACGTTCGGATCGCTGCGACGATACGGGTCATTCTCGTATCGAGGCAACCCGGGTTTTTCTGCAGATGTATTAAAGACACGAGCAACGGTTTCGATTGAAGCGGTAACCTCGTGACTATCGGCCGCAAAAAGGCCAAACATAAACACGCTAAAGATAGCTGCGTTATCAACGGTTGGATCGAGGGTTACCTCGCCGTTATCCACCGAGAGGCCACGGTAAAATGCCTGGCGTTCTTTGTTAAACAAATACTTGTGCGCAGCTTGTTGAATATCTTCAGCTGCGCTACGCCATTTAACTGCGTTTTCTTCATCACCGGTAACGGTCGCAAGTTCCGAAGCCGCAATAAGTGCACCATAAGTAACGGCGGTAGAGTGAGTATTAATCATAAACCGCTCTTCCCATAGGTCGTAACTCGGTTTTGGAAGCCCAGTCGTTTCATCGATAAACTCTGCCATAAAGTTTGCCATCGGTTTGATCATCGAATGGTAAAAATCTTTAATAAGTGAGCTATCTTTTGATAGGTTATAGAACTGTACGAATACGAAAACAACGAGCGCGGTTTCATCTTCTTGGATGGGCGGCGACACAATATTGCCATGAACGTAGGGTTGCCAACTACTTCCAACTGCTCCGTCGGCCCGATATTTGTGCATTAGATACCCGCTAGGGTGAAGCCCCCGCTGGCAAAACTCGAAGAATCGATACGCTTCTTGGTGGTAGCCAAGACGGATGAGCGGCCATACGACATTTGCACCATCGCGTGGCCACGAGTAGGCGTAGCCATCTTTCGAGTAGTTCAAAAGTGAACTGTCGGTACTTGCAATAATCGCACCACGTTTATCCATTTGCGATTTAATAATCATGACACTTTCAACAAAACGGTCTTGATAGTCTTTTGGTAGGCGTTTTGCAGCTTCAATTGCTGGGTGAAGCCAATCGTGCCACCATTCGGCAGTTTTATGAATGCGTTGGTATACGCCTTGCTCTTGAACTTGGCGATGAATATAGAGTGCTTCACGGGTACTCATACCACAGGCTACCCAGTAGTGAACGCGCGACGAGGAGCGACCTTCAATACTGAGATTGAAGCCAATAATAGAGTCAACGCGGCCATGCTCTACAACGTTACCTGTTAGTTCACCGTCTTCGGCGTCACGGAACGAGCCTTCGTGCTCTTCGTCGCCAAATAACCCCATCGTAAATTGATCAAACGGCCTGTTGTCGGTTGAGCCCGAAATAACAAACGCTCGTCGACCACGATAGTGAAGAATCGCGTTACTATCAGGAAGATATTGCGCTGTATCGGTATTACTTCGCGAATCACCAATAGCAAAAGCTTGGTGCATATATAATTTAATGTCACGCTTATTTTCGCTTTGGTTAATAACGTGAATATTACGAATAAGCACGCTCATTTCAGCATCAACAGTGTCGTCAAATTCAAGGATAATGCCAAGTTTCTCGTTTTTAGCGACCGTGTGACCAATAAGTGCCGTGTGCGGATAGGTGAAATCAAAAGTCCAGGTATCGTCGTCGGTCCAGCTGATTGTACCGTCGATATATACGCCAATTTTATGTCGTAGACCTGTTCCAGCGGCGTGGTTTTCAAACCCAACATACGGGTAATAAAGGTCGTGAACCGCACCGTAGTTATTTAAGCCAACATGCAGTTCGCCGTTAGAAAGTACGATTGGTCTAGCCACTAAGCCCTCCTGTTCGGTGCGTTTCGTGCAGGCGCCACCTTACGTCACGGATTGCGTTTAAGTAATATAAAAATGCGTCATAGGGTGAGTTATACGGGCAAAAATAGGCATGGACGTCACCGTCGGTCAAGTATTTTGTACACATATAATACGCATGGTCGGAAGTTTGTAGTTTGCGCCAGTCAGAAATGAGCTCTTCGTCGCTAGAACGTAAAATATCGTCTTCTAGTGCATACAAATAGCGCATTGCTTCGTGTTGCATACTGTTGCCAAGCCAAGCACTGAGGTCACGTTCGGTATCGGCCCAGGTCACGGTTTGCGGCATACTAACGACATCGGCTGGTTCGTTGGCTGCAATTGCCTCAGACACTGTGTAGAATGTGTTGTTGGGGTTTTCTAACCAGCGATCAACAAACGATTCAAAGAAGGTAAAGATGCCGGTATCTTCCCATTGGTGCTCACCAAAAGTTTCATAGTCCATTGCGAGATTTATCACTTCTTCCCCGGCAGGA
>CAMPIW010000035.1 GCA_946886635.1 uncultured Candidatus Saccharibacteria bacterium
GGTACGCCCGGTATTGAGTTCGTTGAAGGGTTGTAAAACCGAAAGTCTGATTGCGTGATTGTTGATGACGTATAGTGTAGTGTTATGGAAATTGCGTCAACGTATGTAGTGCGACCAGGTCCTCCGTTCGGATTAGTAGCAGCAAATTCTACTCCAAAACCATATGATGTAACATCGGAATAGGTCCATGTGGTCCCCCAAAGATCACTCGCTCCACCATACTGTATTACTGCTTCACTCGTTGGTATAACAGCGCCAGTGCTCTTATCTGAACTCGTTTCTCCGCCAGCTTTTTTAAGCACTACGGACGATTCGTTACCACCCTCACTTGAGCGTTCGATATTAACAATGATTCCGTCGATGTTCGAGCCGGCGGGTAGCCCCGCAAAAGTATATGAAGAACAAATCAAGTATCGCGAAGTGGTATTCTTTAGCGAAACTTCTGCCATAGTATTGTCACTGAGTCGAGCGTTATTAGGGTTAGTCCAGGGTGTATTTGTAGCACTAAGCTGTGAAGTACAAAAACCTGGACTACCGGTGACGCTTCCTGTTGTTGCGTATGCATTGTTAACGCTACCTAAAATGGAAATTGCAGAAGGTATCAACAGTGAGACTACCAAGACCGACGACACGGCTAATCGATAGAGAGCATTTAGCCGCCTGACAAAAGACTGTCGCCTCGCCTTCACAAGTCCGCCTACTTGCGCTTAAGGTGTTTAGTCTTTTTCGTCGGTACGCGCAGAGATTGTCCTGTCTCTAAATCATAAGGCGCTTTAATGCTATTCACTCGAGCTATTTGCTTCCAGCTAGTGCCGTATGTGGTGGCAACCGTTCGAATTGTTTCACCTTTTTTAACAATGTGCTTTCGGCCATTCTCACGTAAAGTATTTAATTCGCGGCGTCGAAGGAACAAGTAACTACCGGCTACAGCGGCAACGATTAATACAGTAATAAGTATCGCTAAGCCAGTTGGCGTGGGTGGGATATAAATTGTTTTTTGCTCAGCTGTTTTAGTTACCAGGTTATCGGTATTGTCTGACCCGAATACCCCCGCTTCCTTGTCGTAGCGAATTAGTGCGCTTACTCGATACCAACCACCGAATAAAGGACGGTCTTTTTCGGGATGTTCAAAGGTGAGTTCAAGTATTTGGTTGGCTATTACTGGATACCCACCGCCATTACTATATATTTCATTGCCAAATAATGAAGAAACGCTTACTTTCGAGTCGATATCTGCCGATACATTACCTGTGTTTTTTAAGTTTAGCCTGTAAATAAGACCTGCTTCTGTGTTGTCGACAGTAAAGCTACTAATTGCTACGTCACGGTGTAAGTCGCCGGGTACGGTCGCTACGAGACGAATCGCCTGGCGCATGTGTACTCGAATATTACCTTCTGTCGCACTGTCATTGGTTGGAGTTTGGAAGACTATACAACCGTTATGCTCACCTACATCGGCATTCGATGGCATGGTGACGGTAAACGATACTTCTTCAGTTTCGCCTGGTTTTAATGTCAGACTGTTTTTTTCAAGAGTGGTGTAACGCCCAATGCCTACCCTTGCTTCAGATTCCTGACGACATGTGTAAGATCCGGAACTCGAAACAATTCCATCAACGGCATAGAGCTCGATAGTCTGTTCAACATCAGAGTTATTAGCAACAAGTATAGTGTCTTGCTTCGATTCACCACCCTCTATTTCCATAATGAAGATAGATTGGGTCCGTGGGTTATTTGGATCGGGATTGGCTGGACGACCGCCAATGCCAGTCGTAGACTGAGCGTGCACGCTAATTGTCATGAGCAGTGCAGTGGCGATAATAGTTAGTAGAAGATGTACGGGCGAAAGTCGTAAAATTTTCATGGGGTGCCAGTCTCCAGATACTTGGTGATATTAACTTGCGGTAACGGTCTGTGTGAGATCAATTGAGTAGTTGGCAGCCGGGGTGCCTTGTGGAATAACTTGTGAGAGACCCACGCCATAGATATAGCCGCGCCATACAGTGTCCATTCCAGCTGCACCGCTCATTAATGTAATAGGTGTTGCACCTGTAAAGGTCCCTGTGGTTGCACCTGTAATGCCAGTGGTTGTACCTGAGTTGTAGGTACCGAGCGTGCCCGCTGTTGTCACACTAAGCTGACCTTCACTCGCAGTTGCGCCGTTATGTTTGTAAACGGATACTGTTGGTGCGGTGTCATTATACCAACCAATTGATGGGTTGGTGGCTGCGAGTGTGAGAGTGAAGGTCGTGGCTGCACCTGGGTTATCAACGGTTGCTCGTTGAGTAGAAGTTGCAAATGTTCCAGTTGAAGTCATATTACCCGTTGTGCTGGTTGTAACAGCGCTTAAGCTGAACGATGGATTAGATACAGTGTCGCCCGAGCTATTGGTGAAATCGGTTGAGATGACACCGGCATTTACCTCTTGGGTTAATTTTGATCCAGCACTACTTTGTGCTTGGGCGGCTTGAGCCATAACAAGTAGACCTGTTGCTCCGATTGATATAGCTATTACAGTTAATACAATATTTTTATGTAAATTCATCGCTTAATCTCTCCTCCTAGCATCTCAGTAAGATGCGTAACTCCACGTGATTTGAAACGCTTTAGGTTATTTATACCACAGTGTAAATAAGACCACAAGTTTTTTGTATTTAACAGTATGACACTATAGAGACCTAGCGTAAACTGTGAAAATGTGTTACTATACTATGATGCTCACATCTTCCCCATTGTGAGTTTCGAGTAGAAAGAATAGCAGATATGTTGACAACTAATGCAGGAGCGGCACACCGAGCCGACGACCTTCGTTCGGACCTGGACGCGCTGCTGGATCGTGTGATCAAGCATGACACGGACACCGAAGTCGGAATGACCCGTCGTCTGGCGACCATCGCCGAAGAGCACTACATGCGGTATGAAGAAGTGCGCACTCACCTAGAGCAGCGCTTCAACATCTACCAGGTGAAGGTGTCGTGCCTTAGCCCTGAAGCAAGAGAGAAGGCCGAGCGGGAGATCGCAGCGATCCCTACAGCCCTTCACCGCTTCCTCGGCATCACGACCAGCTCTGGCAAGTAGCTCCGCACGACAGGGGTGGCCCGAATACCCTGTTACGGGTAAACGGGTCACCCCACCTGTCCATTGTCCATTCTCTCCTCACCCACCCCGCCACTGTGCGGGGTATTTAATTTTTACAATTTTTATGCTATAATATATAAAGAATTGGGCGCTATACTGCGTCCGCTTGTGTTATGAGTACTATGAAGTCGGTGGAAAAAAACGATACCAGTCTATTCTTGCCACGCCCTTACTCAGAGGCTGATTTTGATGACTATCACGCTGCACCTCTATTGATTGTTGGTGCTCGTGCTCGTAGTGACCTTGTTGCATCACAAGATCGGCTTGCGTTACGGTTTGCCGACGTAGTTAAGTATGAAATTGGTGAGTACGTACGGCCGCCGATTGTCGACTTTGTCACAAGGTCTATTGTTACGCGTATGCAGCAGCGGGAAGGTTTAAACGCTGCCGAATACGCAAAGCGCCTCTATAGGATTCCACGGTACGCAAGTGTTCCTGGGGTAGATACTTGGGAAGCTTTTGTGGCGACTCGAAAGTCGTTAGTAGGTGGCGGGACTGTTCGTCAAAACGAAATTGCTCGAAGAACGCATGGTATGGCTGCGGGTGAGCTCGCAAACCTTACGATTATTGGCGACTTTCGAAAATATCTTGAACCGCCCATGTGGGGTGAAGTGAGCGAACTTATGGGCAAGGATGCAACACCAGAATTTGAATCTATGTATAATCTTGAGGTAGTTGGCTTTGATCGAGACGTTAGCAAGAGTGAACACGTAGGAGCTATGCGTGTTGGCATGAAGCGTATCATTGGAACTCTTGACGACGGAGCGGTAGTTAAATCACGCACGACAGCGATTGTTAATACTCGACCAAGCTCGCTATTTTATCAATCAGACGTCCATGATATCCGAGATGCTTATCTTGATAAGGAAATTAATATAGCCGAAGTGCCCGCATTCCGCAAAGTCGTACGCTGGCTGGTTGAGGAGAAACTTTCCTCAGATATCGTGCTCGCCCGTAATGAAACGGTGTACGCTTATAATAAGACAACTCATGATGAAATTTCCACAAAACGCGGGTATAGCTACTGAGCCCTCGCCTTTATTTGTTTGATCTACATTTCGTCAACTAAGTGTTGGGTACTCTTTAAAATACGTCGGAAAACGCGCGTTCGAGAACCTTCAGCGTCGAGGAGTTCAATTCCATGGTCATGAGCTAGTTGAACATAGCCTGATTGCATCGAAGTCTGGAATTCTTCGGGTTTCGATTCGAAGGTATCTGCAGTGCTGTCGGTGATACTGCGATTTGCTAAACGGGTTTTACGTGCCTTTTCTTTTTTGAGGGCTAGAATTGCCACGAAATCGGGCGCCATATAGGCCTCGCCGACGTGTTCACGAGTATACGCTCTGATCTCTTCAAGCGACATGCCTTCTCCGTATCCTTGGTAAGCCAATGTAGAAAGCCAACTTCGAGCGGTGATGACATGTTGGCCACTTTCTAGCGCCGGGACAATTGCTTCGCTCCAGATTGAAGCACGAGCTTCGGTAAACCATTCGACACTGTTCCAGGGACTTCGTTCGATTGTACGGTCTTTAATTTTGCGACGAAGAATATCAGCCGCCGGGGTGCCGCCGGGCTCTTGAATCGGTTCCATTAGGCCAGTCTCATCATTGAAGACCTGAAGTGTGTCATGCCCTAGGGACCGTATATATTTGTCGAAAAGAATCGCTTGAGTAGATTTCCCAGTACCGTCACCACCCTCAAAAACAAAGTATTTACCGCGTTCAGGCATGCTCTTCTCGCGGGTCTTTCTCCCACTTTGTAACGATGAGTGGCTTTCGGCGTTCGTCTTTCCAGGCACGCGGGAGCATTTGTTGTGGCTCCCACGAAGCAATAAGTTCATCAAGGTTGGTGCCAGAAGAGTACTTACCGCTTAGTTTGTCGTAGCTACCCTTTACTTCACCGGTATGCATAAAGACGATCTGGGCAATACGCTCACCTACTGGAAGCACTACGCTGTGTCGTTGGTTAAGGTTATAAACTGTCTCTTATACACATCCCGAGCCCACGAGACGTAGAGGAATCTCGTTAGCCGGCATAGCGGTGGAAAACTGGGTGGGGCGGGGGGGGG
>CAMPIW010000036.1 GCA_946886635.1 uncultured Candidatus Saccharibacteria bacterium
CAACAGTCACATTCGTACCCGCTTGAATGCTATTTCCGACAACGGAACTTACAGAACTGTTGAAATCAGAAATGTCTCCACTCGGATGGAGGTGCGAGCTTGCCGCTTTTGAATCAAGTGCCGCTTGTAAGCCTGTTACATTAGCAACCGCATGAGTGTGTGATGATTGAGCTTTGGCATCGAGCGCTGTTTGAAGGCCTGAGACATCTGATATAAAATGCGAATGAATAACTGGAGCTTTGTCAGCAAGGTCGCTCAAGAGGTTCGCAACTTTACTTTGCACAATAGCAGCGCCAACACTAATATCGGTATCGGTAATAGCGAGAGGGGCTAGTTTGCTTTTTGCAATAACAGCAGTGTCATGGATATTATTGTTGGTAATTGTTCCAGTGGCAATAGTGCCGCCATTTCCTCCAGTTACACGGCCCATCCCAATAAGTGGTACGAGCGCATCGCCCGTTAAGTCGCCTGAAAGCCGTACTATTCCTTTTGAAGAGGTAGTAGCATCTGGTGCTACACCGGATATAGCTGAGTCGAGGGCTGATTGCACGTCGCTATGTAAATCGGACTTAGGGATTCCGACCGATGGGTTAGTGTACTTTTCAGCAAGTAGACCGGCGTTTTTTAAACTACCATCTGGATTATGGGCGGTTAATAGGAAGTCGTTAAGTACAACACCCCAGCTTCCAGCATCTCCGCCTGGGCTTGGGAGTCGCGGTGACATACTAAAATACCCCCATTACTACGTTGCCGTTAGTATGAACATGATATTTCACAGCCTAAACCCCTCTTGTGATTGCTTATGCTTTCCTCAATCCTACGCCCATTTATTAGCGGTGTCAAACAAAGAAATATTAGTATTAATACATATACTGCTTTTTGCATCAAGTTTAAAGGAGTTTGTCTAGGTACTGCTTTACATATAGCGGACGATTTGTTCAAGAAAACGAGACGGAATATCATGACGGCGTACTTCGCTTCGGTGTGCTTCGATTTCGTCTTTAGAGTGTGCCGTGAACCCAAGTTCATCTATATAAACGCGGCGAGATTCACGCAGTAGATAGCCCTGATGGCGTGATTCGAACTCAGGAACAAGTAAGCGAACGCCGCTAGTGGTGATTCCTCGTTCGGCTAGTAATTGCCACGCTTGGCGTTCATAGCTTGTGCTAGTCTCTTGCTCGAGATCTCCAACGAAAAGGTTTGGGCGCGTCGCATCTTCACTTAAAAGAAACTTTCTATTCAGGCTTAATAAACCTACATGTAGCGCCGGCGCTTCGTCGGACTGTAAGGTATCTTGGTTGAGCTGTGCTCCGTTTTGTTCGAAATTAATGATCTCTCTCCTTTAAAAAAGAAGACTATCTGTTAAGAAAGTCCTCTTTATAATATTTCATTGATTTGTTATGAAACCTTTTTCACCTGAAGTGCATCAAGTTCAACTGATGTATCACGGCCGAACATACTTACCATCACCTTTACCTTACCCTTTTGGGTATCGATTTCAGAGATAGCACCGTCGAATCCCTTGAATGGGCCGTCGGTAATGTTAACCACTTCGCCTTCTTGGAAATCAATGTGGTGTTTAGGGTCTTCAACACCCATGCGCTTTTTGATCTTGCTAATTTCTTGGTCAGAAACTGGTGTAGGTTGCGTGCTAGTACCCACAAAACCGGTTACGCCAGGGGTGTTACGCACGATGTACCACGTTTCGTCGGTAAGTTTCATTTCAACAAGGGCATAGCCTTGGAAAATTTTCTTTTCAACAACTTTACGCTTACCGTTTTTAATTTCAATTTGCTTTTCTTTTGGTACCATTACGTCGAAGATTTTATCGGCCATATCAACAGCATTAATGCGCTGGCGAATACTTTCAGATACTTTTTCTTCGTATCCGCTATAAGTGTGAATGGCGTACCATTGTCGTGATGAGTCGTAGCGATTTTTTGTCATATTTTCCTTTATAACCTTACGCAATAATAATTTCAAAAATCCATTTGAAGAATGTATCGAGGAGAACGATTATTCCCACGAAAAAGAGGCTAAATACAGTAACGGCAATGGTAAGTGCCCATGTTGCACGTCGATTTGGCCAGTGAACGCGGCGTAGTTCATACCAGGCACCAGTAAAATAGCCCCAGATACGAGCAAAGACGTTTTTATCGTCATTACTTTCACTAACCACATCAGCTTTAGGGCTGACTTTACGCGCTTTAACGGTTTTCACCTTAGTGCTCTTAGTCGGCTTTTTAGCCTTTTTTGGAGCGTCGTCGGTTGCAGTAATGCGAGTGACTTTTTTAGCTTCTGCCACGGTATCCTCCCAAATAAATAAGTCTGCTCTTGCAGACTGTCAAGTTGATTGTATCCTACTAGGGGCGAATCGTCAATATAACAAGCAGCGGTTGTGGTGTATTATATGATAAGAAGATGCTTGAGGTTATTATACTTATTGCCGATGTTGTCCTGGTATTAGTACTAGGGGTTATGGCTGCCCAGCTTAAAAAGGCGTATAAACGCCAGACTGCACCCTCATACAGCTCAAAAATGGGCAGTGAGGTAGATCTACCAAGTGTTACCGTGTGTATACCAGCACGTAACGAACAGCATGCCTTGACTGATTGTCTTCAGCGGGTGCTCGCCTCAACTTATGAACGCTTAGAAATAATTGTACTTGATGATGTTTCGGGTGATGATACTTCGGCACTTATTAAGTCGTTTGCGAGCGAAGGCGTTCGCTTTGTAAAAGGTTCGAACCTAAAGCCAGGTTGGCTTGGTAAAAATCATGCACTTGAAGGATTACTAGAAGAAGTCAGCGGTTCATATATATTATTCGTCGACGTTGATACAGTGTTGGCTCCAAAAGCGATCGAAAATATGGTGCGTTACGCTTTGTCACACCGGGCGGCAATGGTATCGGTACTCCCAAGGCGCGAAGATGGCTGGCGCGCAAGTGTTATTGCTTCCCCACTCCGTTATTTTTGGGAACTGTTATTCCAAAGGCGTTTATGGCCTGCTTCGGCCAGTAACGCGTGGCTCATTCGTCGCGATGTTTTACTCAAACGCTTCAACGGCTTTTCTTCGTTTAAAAATACTGTACAGCCCGAAGCGAAAATTGCTGCCGAATTAGCTCAAACAGGCGAATACAAGTTTATTATTGGTACAAAGTCGTTTGGTGTGTCGTTCGAAAAGAAATGGCGCTCACAACTTGTTTCGAGTGTGCGATTACTCTATCCCCTACTTGGTAAACAATTAATTATTGCGGTCATAGCCATTCTCGACCTTGCGCTGCTCGTTGTGCCGTCTGTAGTGCTCGTCGGCGCGTTTTTCGGCATGGAAGTGTCGCATACGCTCCTTATTGTAAATACGCTCCTCTATGTGGCTTTCTGTGCAGTATATGGCACGTATACCTACCGCATGTGGAATAAAGGCTGGATTGTCGGAGCGATCATCTGGCCACTTCTTATTATTCAAGAACTCGTCTTAGTAATTGCGAGTATCTTTCAGTACACGCGTCGCACCGTTAGATGGAAGGGCCGACTTATTCGGCCGGAAGCTCAAAACTAAACGTCGAACCGTGGTTAATGCGACTTTTAAGTTCGATTCGGGTGTGAAGCTTGTGTGCCAATTTTGCTGATACGTAAAGCCCTAGCCCTGTGCCGTTTGTTTCGCGGATTCGATAATCTTCACTACGGTAAAACTTATTAAATATCTTGTTTTGATCGGTGCGGCTCATGCCAATACCTGTATCTTTCACCGAGAATGTAATACTATTTTTAGCGCGCTTTGCGGCAATAGTTACCGAACCTTTGTGGGTGTATTTAATAGCGTTCGTGATGAAATTTTGCAGTAATTCTTCAAGATATAAACGACTGACATTTACCTTGCCAAGCTTGCTCCCAATATCTAGGTTAAGTTGGAGGTTTTCGTGCTGCGCGTCTTTTTCGTACTGGCGATGCATGGCGTGAAGCAGTTCTTTAACGTCAATTTCTTCTGGCGCATCGGCAACACCACGCTCAGCGCGTGATAGGGTGCTGAGGTCGTTTACCATCTTTGCGAGGTATAACACTTGGTTATACGACGTTGTAACGGCATCATCAAGAATCTTGTTATCAATTTTAGTTGGTTGTTTCATCATGACACCAAGGTTAGAAAGCGACCCTTCAACAATAGTAATAGGTGTTCGTAGTTCGTGACTTACCACACTAATAAACTCGTCTCGCTCTTCCTCGAGGCTCTTTTGTTTTGTGACGTCACGCATAATAACAATATAGCCGCCCAACTCATCACGTTTTTTCGTTAAGCTGTAGTTGCTACGAATTGGCGCAAAAGTAATTTCAAGACGAATCGATTCACCGTCTCTATAGGTATGGTTAAGATCGTCACGCCTGGTGGCCCGCGTCGATTCTTTAAGGAGCGTGAGGAGGTTTGCTGACGTCTTTTCTTTATCGCTGAGTTTAAAGAGCTCACCAATATTTTTACCCTTTAAACTATCGTTGGTATCAAGCAGGTCAAGACAGGCCGCGTTGTACATAAGGATTGAGCCTCTTTCGTCGGTAGTGAAAGCAGCGTCGGTAAGGTTGTTAATAATGGTAAGAATACGGTCGTACTGAAGCCGTTCGCGTCGTTGGCTATGAAGAAGTGCTTGTCGCTTGGTTTCTTGGGCGCTAATAATACCAATCACCGCAAAACCAAGAAAAATGATTGCAAAGACCGTGATACCATCTTCCAGTGCAATCGACGGACGTGTTGGATACCTAATAATGATATCAAGCACCGCTGTAATAACAAGCGACGCCATACTAAGAATAATCCCCGTTTTGCCAAAATAAAGGTGACTTGCCAAGAATAGTAAGACGAATAAAGCTGCAAAAGGTTGCGAGAAGCCCGTTACAAGCACGAACATAAGTAGTGCGAATGCATGAATAAGGACTATGCGCATAGCTTGATCAAGCTTCGATTGCTCCTGTTTAAAGTAATAGAACAGGCTCATAAGCACCCAGGCTATTGATATAGCGAGGGTAATCGGCGCATTTACATAGTGGGTACTGGTGATAACACCGGCGATAATGAGCGTAGCGTACAGTGCGAGTACAGGGGTAACAACGACACTAATAATGCGTATCGCGCGCGTCGCTTCGTGATTATAGTCGTCGGCACCACCCTTACTCATAAGTGCTTATGATTATATACGATAACGTCTATAG
>CAMPIW010000037.1 GCA_946886635.1 uncultured Candidatus Saccharibacteria bacterium
TCGAGCAACTTAATGGGTTAACAGGTTCTGGCTTAACACCCGAGCAAATGACTGAGCTTGGTATTTAGTTTTTGGTAGGTGGTAGGTGGTGCGCTTAGAGTGTGGGTTTGTTGTCGAGCGAGTGCCAGGCGTACCAGCTTGCAATTGATTCGTACGGGTGCCAATGATTCGTTCGGGCGATAGCTTCTATTTCAGTATCGCCGGGCCGTTCACTGAGGCCATACAGTTTTTGCAGGCTGATTCTAATGCCAAGGTCGCCGGTGGGTAAAACGTCAAACCTGCCCATGCAAAACATAAGAAACATATGAACAGTCCATACCCCCACGCCTTTAATTTGAATAAGTTCGTCGATAATTTCTTGGTTGGTTAAGGCTTCGAGCGTATCGAAGCGCACCGTTCCATCGATAATTTTTTCGGCTAAATCACGAATATACGCGGCTTTTTGTCGCGATAACCCAACACTACGATACGTTTCAACATCTTTTTCAAGAATATCTTCGGGTGTAGGAAAGTCGCTTGTAAATAATTCTTTAAAGCGGTTCGAAATTGTGGCCGCTGCTTTAACGCTGAGTTGCTGTGAAATGATACTTTCAACAAGCGCCTGGTAGTAATTTTTGTGTGGCGAAAAAGTAGGCAGGGGTGCTGCTGAAATAATGGTCGCCAATACGGGGTCAACACTAGCTAAGTGTTCGACACCCTTTTTTAGTTCGTCGTTATAGCTCAACTGTTGATCCATCCAGCCGCTTATAGCGTGTATTTTGCCCGTTTGCTACGGCTCCGAGCATTCGATCAACAAGTTCTTTACCGTCGGCCGATAAAATTGCGTCATGCGTAGGAAAGGCAAAATCAGGCTTTACCCGAGCAAGAAATTCCATAGAATCGCTTATTTTAAGCCACGGTGCGCTGGCTGGTAGAGCGAGCGTTTGCACGTGCACAGGTTCGGGGGCAGTAGTTTCGGGAACAACAAACGAGTCACCAGGGTAATAAAAGCTATTATCAACAAGAACGCCGAGGTTTGGTGGAACTGGAATTGAAGCGCTAATAGTAGCGTGAATTCCGCCAAAGAACTCTAAATTAAACGCCCCAATTGTGTATTTTTCATTAACTTTAGCGCCAATAGTAGTGTAGTTCGTAAACCGGCCACTAATACTTTCGTGGGCAATGACTGTTGCTTTGGGGTGATTAGTAAGAATTTGCTGCACACGCTTTTCGTCAAAATGGTCGGGGTGCTCGTGGGTAATAACAATTGCATCGACGCGGCGCGGAGTAATAAAGTCGCGTGAGTAGGTACCGGGGTCGATAATAAGTGTCGAACCATTTTTTTCGAGTACTACACAGGCGTGCTGAAATTTCGTAAGCTTCATATATCTAGTATACCTCCGTTATACTAGAAGAAGATGAATACGAGAGATTTTCAAGAGCTGATATGGGGCAAGGCCCACGAATTGTATCGCGATATGCCGTGGCGCCGTGATACCCGGCCGTACTATGTATTGGTAAGCGAAATTATGTTGCAACAAACGCAGGTCGATAGAGTAGTACCAAAGTTTGAGGCGTTTATTGCGGCCTTTCCGGATAGTACATCACTCGCAAAAGCACCGCTTGCCGACGTTTTGAAGCTATGGAGTGGCCTTGGGTATAATCGTCGGGCGAAATTTTTACATGAAGCAGCTCAAAAAATTGAAGATACTTTTGACGGTGCGTTTCCTACTACTTTAAAGGAGTTGGTGTCGCTTCCTGGAGTCGGTGTTAATACGGCTGGTGCAATTTTAGCTTATAGCTTTGAACAGCCAGTTGTGTTTATCGAAACGAACGTTCGCACCGTTTACTTCCACCATTTTTTTGAAGATAGCGCCAGTGTCAGCGATGCCGAACTACGGGCGGTTGTTGAGAAAACAGTCGATACAGAACATCCTCGGGAGTGGTACTGGGCAATTATGGATTACGGTACGCATTTAAAACGTCGGGGTGCCGGGCGAAACGATAAAAGTCGTCATTATAAAAAGCAATCTGCATTAAAAGGAAGTGTGCGCGAGGTTCGTGGACAAATTGTCAGAGAGTTAGCCGCGCGAGATATGGACATAACACTCCTGCGACGGGCTGTTCAAGCTGATGAGCGATTTGAGCGGGCGCTAGCGGGCTTAACTGTCGATGGTCTTGTTCAAGAAACCGCTGGGCAATTACATTTGACGCGTTAAAAAGGTATAATACTAAGATATGCGTCGTATACTTTTTGTTGCAGTTATCAGCCTTTTGACGATAGGCCTTTTTGTGCCGTTCGCTACGAAGCCAGTGGGCGCCGAGGAACTATCTCCCGAACAAGTCGAACATATAAAGACAAACTGCGTTTCGATAAAAAACAGCATCAACCAACTTCACGCCAGCGATGCGTTGCTCCGTGTTAATCGTGGCCAGGTATACGAATCAATGGCTACTAAGTTGATGGATAGGTTTAATGATCGCCTCGCTTCAAATGGGCTCGATGCTAAAGCAATGACTACAGTTACCTCGAGTTATCGTAGCGCACTTAATTCATTTAGGGATCACTATATTTCGTACGAACAAAAACTCTCTGAAGCAATCCGCATTGATTGTTCGTCGCAGCCAAATACATTCCACGACACATTGCAAGAGGCGAGAGAGCTTCGCGAAACAGTCCATGACGATGTTTTAAGGTTACACCGCTTGATTGATGATTATCGCTCGTCGGTTGGAGACTTTTTATTGAATTTTGAAAGGCTTTCGAACTAAAATGGACGAACTACCAAAAATTCAACCGGTGAAATTGGAGAATGAGACATTGCCGTTTTGGGATAGGCATCGCCTTTCATTACTGCTTATTATTACGGTTTTAATTGCCCTTGTTATGACTACTATTAGCGTTATTATGTACAATAGCAGCGGCGCAGCGCAGCTCGACCTTAGTCGTCCCGGATATCTTTCGGTGAGTGACCAGGTGGTAGAAACCGACCAAATTGATACATACAGTTCTACTGGTCCTGTAAATGAAGAGTCAATTGAAGAATTTATGAAGATGTACGACGAACAGGCAGCGAAAGTAAAGAAGGTCGACGCGTTTAACGGCGACCCTCTCAACCCTGAGGTGCTCGAGTTTGGCACTTCAAATAATTAATTAGTTAAGTAGTAGCTAAAATAGCTAGCAACATTTGAATATATGATGGTATGATACAGATATCAAATAAGTATAATTTGAGTCAAATATTATCAAGTCTGTATCTGTAAACCATCACATCCAAAAACATATTCTTGACGTTTTGATGTATCAAAAAGTAGCCCGTTTTCGCGACCTTCGTCCGCCGAAAACTGATACGAATTTATTTACCTATCACTTAAATAGCCTTGTGAAACTAAAATTGGTTGTTAAAACGGAGGGTGGCTATGCTTTGAGTACGGTAGGTTTGTCGTACATTGACCGCGTTAGTACCGAAAGCAAAACAATTCGTACCCAGCCCAAAATTATTACCATGTTAGTTGTACAAAACGGCGAAGGCGATATTTTACTTCAACGCCGTACGAAACAACCATATATTGATACCTGGACATTACCGTATGGCAAAATACATGTTGAAGATTTGTCGGTAAAAGCAGCGGCTCAGCGCGAGGCGTTTGAAAAGCTTGGTATTAAATCTCAAGATATCGAGCATGCCGGCGATTGCTATATTCGCGTGCATGCCGACGGTGCGTTGTTATCTACGACATTGGCGCACGTGTTTCGGTTTTATAAAGATGACATTAAAACGTCAGCCGATGTGGTGTGGGCGCGCCCACATAAATTGAACGAGTTTGAGCTAGCGCCTGCCGTCCTCGAAGTCATGACGCGCACTTTTTTTAAAGATACTTTTTACTTTGAAGAATATACTGTGAAATGGGGTAAATAACAGGGGTAAAGTGGTATAATAAGAGTATGAATTTAAACGAATACCAAACCCTCGCGCTCCGAACTGCCAACTCTAAAGATAAGAAGAATGAATTATTTCATTTGCTGCTTGGCCTTTGTGGTGAAGCAGGTGAAATTGCTGAAAAAACTAAAAAAATCATTCGCGACCACGACAGTGATTTTTCAAAATTAGACAAAGATGATTTGAAAAAAGAACTCGGCGATGTTTTGTGGCATGTAGCTGTTATTGCAGACCATTTTGACATCGAACTCGAAGCTGTGGGCGATACGAACATCAAAAAACTAGCAAGTCGCTTAGAACGCGGTGTTCTTAGTGGTAGCGGTGACGAGCGTTAATCGCGACCACCTACCACTTACTAACTACCGTCCACCAATCGTTCTCGAACCCACGCATCAATAGTGCCGGCACCCATGAAAAGCACAAGCTTGCCGGCGTTTCGTTGCTGTTGAATTTCGTCCCAAAGTTGGTCGTTTAGTTCGGCGTACGTAACTGCCGCTTTATTGGTAATGTGTACTGTTAGTTCTTCGGGCAAAAGTGTTGCTTGGTCGGGATTTTCGCGAGTTAAGTAGGTAGGGAGCCAGTAGACTTTTTCGGCCAATTCAAATTGGTTGGTGTACTGGTCTTTAATGAAGTGCTGACGCCAATTTTGGTGTGGTTGGTAGACTAAAACAATCGAATCTGACAATTCGTTCGCTAGCTGGAGCGTTGCGGCGATCTCTTCTGGGTGGTGACCATAGTCGCTGTAAAGGCCGTCGGCTAGCTTTTCAAAACGGCGATCGGTGCCGGGAAATGCTTCTAGTACTTTAGCGTTTGCTTCGGGTGAGCCAATGTTTAAATACTCAAGGCCCTTTACTACCAAAGTGGCGTTTCGACGGTTGTGTTCACCGGCAAGAGTAATAGCGGCAACTTCATCGGCTTCAAGAACCCAGGTTGCATCGGTAGGTGGTTGCTTAATGTAGTCGAGGTCTTTTTTCCAGGCGATGGTTTGTTCTGACTGATCAACATATTGGCGGAAGGTTGCTTTGTAATCGTCTTCGGTTAGGTAGGTGTCGGGGTGGTCGTAATCGATTGAGGTGAGAAGCGATAAAAGCGGCGTGAAATGAAGCAAGTTACGGTCGTATTCATCGCATTCGTAAATAAAATATTCGCTGT